>NZ_JALAAB010000005.1:0-253844 GCF_037546705.1 Vibrio sp. 2-Bac 85
GATATTAAATAACTTTATTCGATATTAAATAACTTTAAGCATTAACATCCCATTCTGCTTGAATAACAATAAACCATAAGGAACAACTGCAATGACTAATACGACCAAAACTGCCTTAGTAACCGGTGCATCGCGAGGCATTGGCCGCGCAATAGCAGAACGTTTAGCTAATGACGGTTATAGCGTGATTGTAAACTATGCCGGTAATAAAGAGAGTGCACAGGAAACGGTCAGCATTATTCAAGCGAAGGGCGGGCAAGCTGTTGCTATACAAGCTGATATCGCCAGTGACGAAGATGTGAAACGCTTATTTAATGAGAGTATGGCGATTAACGGACAATTAGATGTTGTGATCCATAATGCAGGCATGATGACCATGACAAAAATAACGCCAGAAGGCTTAGCTGATTTTGATAAAACCATTCAAACCAATTTACGCGGTGCCTTCCTAGTGCTTGCTTATGCCGCACAACACTTAACAGATGGTGGACGAATTATTGCAATTTCTACCAGTGTGATTGCCAAATCATTTCCAGCTTATGGCCCTTATATCGCGTCAAAATCCGGAGTAGAAGGGTTGGTACACGTACTCGCAAACGAGCTAACTGGCCGCAATATTACTGTGAACGCGATAGCACCAGGCCCAATCGGTACAGAGCTATTCTTCACGGGTAAATCAGAAGAACAAATCAATGGCATGGCAAAAATGTCTCCCTTAGGTCGCATTGGTTCACCAGAAGAAGTCGCCAACGTAGTTGCAAGCATCGTTGGTCCAGATGGTAATTGGATAAACTCACAAGTCATTCGTGTCAACGGTGGTTTAGCTTAATAAGTTATTTGCCTAAACGACATAAAGGCAATATTCGGTAAATCTCAAAGCCTGCTTTCTTATTAATAAATTGACGCATTCACATGCGCTAATTAAGTGGCAGGTTATTTATCATTATTCTTGCTGAGAGAGTATTTTATTGCGTTCGACAATGTAAGCACTAAAATTCCGGTGCAAATTTAATGTAAAAAAAAAATAATAACAGCGCGATGGTTAATACGTTTGTAAACATATACCCATGCTACCTCAAGATGCAAAGTCAGCAAGGCAAATTGTACCGAGATGCTAGGCATAAAATTGAAGTATAGTTATTCTACATAGAGATTTTATAACAACGCAGATTGGTGCAAGTTGCCTTGCCCTTCGGGGCGCAACCTCGAAAATCAGCCCTGCGTTGCAACAATCAAAAAGGGAGTAACCATTACCTCGTGTTGCGCCTGACAAAGCATCTTGAGGTGGCATGGGTATAGCATTAGCTGTTAAATCTTGCGGGTAATAACTATGGTCAGCGGTCTCAATATTTTGACTAAAAAATTGACCCTCCATCAAGGTCATCGCTTTCATAATGAGGGGGAGCACCCACCCATTTATTGCCCCGATCATTGGTTTGATAATAAGGTTTTGCATCTTGCATGGTGACGTGTATTCCCATGTTGCTTCAAAATGCTTATCAGGCTCGATTTTGGATATCAGAGCAGACCATATGAGTTAATGGCCACTCTCTGTTGCAATGTGGGATTGGTTAATAAGCGAAGCCGATAGGGCAACGCAAATAAAACTAATTCGTATTATTATAAAAGATTAGCAACTGAACCTCGTTCGATTAACTCAACGGATACGCTAGAACGTGTTGTTGTTTTATTTACGCTATTGGCATTAGTCACCAGTTTATGTAAGGCTGTTTGAGCAATTTTATTATAATCGGTAGCGATTGTTGTCAGTGGTGGTTTAGATATTGCGCCCATCCCTAAATTATCAAAACCAATAACAGAAACATCTTCAGGTACGCGAATACCAACACTTGAGAGGGCTTCTATTAGGGATAATGCGATCATGTCACAAATGCAGAAAACTGCAGTGCACTGATCGAAAGCATTCTCTTTTATCAATAAGGGTAAAATCTCTCGAGCGCCAAAATCTCCCGATGGATTAGTGATTAATGCTTCACCAGCCAACCCTCTACTAGATTTAACTTTATCGATGTAATCAATGAAATCGATAACAGTATCTGCTCTATTATATTCTATACCTGACATCGTTAACGCACGTAGAAAACCATCCGTTCGCTGGAAGGTCGAGTGTCGGTCGTTGGCCGTGAGTATTTTTATACTTCGATGACCATTTTTAATAAAATAATCGGCTGCCATAAACCCACCAAACTCATAATCTGGAGAAATACTCTGTGTTTTCATATAGGGGTCTACGCCGTTAATGATAATAACAGGGGTACTGTTTTGGGCTGCTAAATCAATGATATCTTTATTTGGGTTACCTAAAACCAATAATGCTTCGGTATCATTGAATTTTTGACTGACTTGGTTTAAGGATGTGAGTTGATTAAACATCGACATCTCGAGTTGAATAAACAACTTATTCGCTTCAATTTTTAACTCACTTAGTAGGTTTCCATAAAAAGTATGAGAGGCCACTGCGGAATCGTCGCAGATTACCGTTAACTTATTAAACGGTAATGATATATCAACACTTTTTCTTTTTTTTACATAACCTATTTGTTGAATTACTTTTTGTACTCGAGATATAACTTCAGGTTTCACCAGAGGATTATCGTTTAACACTCTAGAAACTGTTGCCTTTGATACCCCAGATAACTCTGCAATTTGCTCAAGAGTAGGTTTGCGTTTAATTATTTCTTGCTTATTCAAGGTTGAGTCCTTGTTTTAATTGTTTTTAGATTTTACCAAAATAGTGCAACCCGAGTTAACGTTAGAAGGCAGTCTAGCACTTTTTAATACATAATCCATTAATTACTGAAACGTTTCATAAAAATAAATGTTTCAGTGGGGTGAGTTTAGTCACAGAAATTATTTTAACACCTGTATACCATGTTTCAGGCAAGTTAAGGGGGAGTTAAGTGATTTAGATGTTGATTTGAACTCTTTTTATGAAATGTTTCAATTTATGACCATGAGTTGTTTCTTGAACAGGTGAGGCTTAATAAATGATGAATGACTTGGAAAAAATAAAATTAAATATTGTTGATAGTGTTGAACGTAACGCACCAATTATTGGTTTAAGAAATCCAATGATAGGTGCAGGCGCAGATGCACATCAATGGATATATCCTGAAGAATACTTTTGGACTGATTCTTTTTGGACTGGTGAGCTGTGGCTTGCATATATGGTTACCGGCAAGCAAGAACTAAAAAATATGGCTCGTATGCGCAATGCACATTTACAAAAAATATTAAATACACCGCTTTGGTTAAACCATGATTTAGGTTTCGAGTTTAGCCTTTCAGCAGTTGCTGATTACAAATTGACTGGTAATTTAAAGGCTAGAGAATTGGGTTTAAGAGCAGCAGAAGCTTTAAGGAGTCGATACAACTGGAATGGTGAATATATTGTTGCTTGGACTGCTGGTGCAGAAGATAAAGCACATGCTGAAAGTGTTCAGGGTAAAATTATTATCGACTGTATGCAAAATTTACCCTTATTACTTTGGGCTTACGAAGAAACTAATATTGAGTCATTTAAACAAGTCGCTATTGGACAAGCTGAAACATCACTTAAGTATTTAGTACGTGATGATTTTAGCACTTACCATACTTTTGACTTCGATCCTGTTACCAATAAACCCCTAAGAGGCTGTACACATCAAGGATACAGTGATGAATCATGCTGGAGTCGAGGCCAAGGTTGGGCAATACACGGTTTTGCACAAATGGCCATTATGACGGGGGATCATCGTTATGCAGAGTTAAGCGAAAAGCTGACTGAATATATGCTCGACAAAATCACTGACGACATGGTGCCTATTTGGGACTATTTACTGCCTGAGCATGAAACGCAATTTAAAGATACTTCTGCAGGCTCCCTTACTTCCGCGGGGCTTTATATCTTATCTGAATATTTTAGTAAACGTGGTCAAAAAGATAAAGCCGAATATTATCAAAAAATAGCAACTCAGATGTTATTAGCATTGCGTGAAAATTATGATTTGACGCAACAAGAGGGAGCACAAGGTTTGCTTTCTAATTCAGCTTCTTCAGTACCTCATTCGATACAACGAAACTTGCCTAATTTGGCAAATGCAATGCTTCCTTATGGAGATTATTACTATTTTGAAGCAACTTTACGATCAATTGGACATACCAAGTTTTTTTGGTAAACAACAAATAAAATAAGGAAAGGTGATGTATGAAAGGTCTTAAATTAAAACTATTACTTGTAAGCGCTTTAGTGATGGCTACAACCAACTTACAAGCAAAAACTTACAAATTTGCGACAAATATTCCTAGTAAAGATGCCGCTGGTACTTTGCTAACTGCAATGGGCGAAAATATTAAAGATCGTACCGAAGGGCGAGTTAAAATACGTTTCTTTTGGAATGGTACTTTAGGCGGGCAAGCTCAATACTTACAACAAGTGCAAAGTGGTGTAATTGACTTAGGATTAGTTAATAGTGCTACCTTAGAAAATTTAGCTCCTGAAATCACAGCTGTGAATCTACCTTATGTATTCCGTAGTTTAGATGAATACAAAAGTACAATGTTGAATCCTGAAGTTGCAAAAATTATTGAAGATTCAATTGCAGCTAAAAATGTTTACTTATTCGGGTTCCTCAGTAATGGCTTTAGAAGTATTTATACAACTAAACCGACTTCATCATTGAAAGACTTAGAGGGGCTTAAACTTAGAACTTCTCCTAGTGAAACCTATATGACTTTGGTTCGAAACTTAGGGGCTGTACCGACACCAATGGACTTTGGTGAAGTTTATCCTGCGCTTCAGCAAGGGATTATTGATGGGGCAGAAGGTGGTTTAGCTGGTCTGTGGGAAGTGAAGTTTGGTGAAGTATCAAAATATGCACTACGTACTGAGCATACTAGATTGACAGACTTTCTTGTTTCCAGTGAAAAATTCACTAAATCAGTCAGTGCTGAAGATATGAAAATAGTGAAAGAAGAATTCTTAAAAACCAGTAAAGAGTCTTTCAGCGCAGTAGCGAAGCAGATTGAAAAATCTGAAGCGTTAGCAGAATCTAAATTAGGTGTTCAATATACGGTTATTGATAAAGAACCACTTATCAAACGTATGCAACCTATGTATGACAGCGCGCTTGCTGATCCTGTTAAATCTAAATTGTTGGAAACTATATTTAAAATACAAGGACGTTAGGCTTTAACTGGCAAGATACTTCTTGTCAGTTTCACTATTTTATACCAATTAATTTAATGAATAAATCAGATGTTGTATGGGTCATTTCTGCACTGGCAGGGCGTGAGCGTGGGAGAGAGCATTCTGCATTTAAAGTTCACCACGCAGTTAAGGGGCCCACTTAACTAGATTGAACAGCTCTTTAGTTTTTTGGTAATCGTATATTGCATATTAGGATATTCGCATGAATCAGTTAAATTCAACAACACCAAAAGTCATCGAATGCAAGCCTTGGTCTTTTAACCAAGTTTTGGAAAAATTTTTAAAAACAGTGCTCGTTTCATTACTTGCTATCATGAGTATTCTCATTGTTTATCAAGTGTTGGTGCGATATGTTTTTAATTCTCCTAGTGCAATGTCTGAAGAGTTACTACGATTTTCGCTAATTTGGCTAGGGATCCTAGGTGCTGCATTGTGTTTTATTAAATCAACACATCTCAGCCTGCCGTTATTGCTGGATCATGTGACGTCATCGACACGCCATAAAATGAATCTATTTAATCTCTACATGTATGTGTTACTTGGTGCTGTGATGACTTGGGGAGGGTATGTAGCATCATCAAAAAACTTCAGTATGTTAACCCCAACCATGCAAATACCTTTGGGTTTTGTACAAAGTGTTTTCATTATTAGCGGTCTAATAATTGCCGGAAGTCAACTCTATAAAATATGTCAAGATATCAGCAAAAAACCTAAACAAGGGGTTATATTAGCAATCTATATAGCGTTGTCGATTTTCATATTCTTTGGATTTACCTATGTAAAAGGCTTAGATAGCTTTGATACATATCTTTATGACAACATTGAAATAATTTCTTTCTTTATGTTGTTTGTTTCATTTATATTTTTCCTTCTAATGGGAACATCAATTGCTGTTGGTTTAGCATTTTCAGGCATATTTACGTTATTTCTACAAATTGACTTTGTCAATCTCATTGGCACCACCAGTGAGAAATTATTCAGTGGTTTAGATAGTTTTGGCTTTTTAGCTCTGCCTTTTTTCATTCTTGCGGGGAATATTATGAATCAAGGAGGCATTGCAAAGCGACTCATAATTTTTGCTATGTTAATTGGTAAAGGAATTCCTGGCAGCCTTTGGCAAACGAATATTGTCGCAAATATGATGTTTGGGTCACTATCTGGTTCTGCTATAGCAGCCTCTACAGCTATTGGTGGAATAATAACGCCAATGGCCAGAGAAAAGAAATATGACATGCCTTTCTCAACAGCCGTTAATGCAAGTTCATCTATTGCAGGAATGCTTATTCCACCAGCGGGTGCTTTTATTGTTTACTCTATGATCACTGGAGGGGATGCATCAATTGCTGCCTTATTCTTAGCAGGTTATTTTCCAGGGCTTATTATTGGTGCGAGTGTTATGTTGGTGGCTTATCATTTTGCTAAAAAAAATAACTATCCAGTAGATACTACACACTACGCATTAGGTGATATTGCCAACATTATTTGGCGCGCATTACCAAGTATGTTCCTTGTTTTTGTTGTTATAGGAGGAATTATTGGCGGGATGTTTACTGCCATTGAAGCCTCTGGTATTGCCGTAGTATATAGCCTATTGCTAGCGCTTTGTTATAGAACACTGACTATCAAAGGCTTAATTAAAACGCTTTATGATTCTGCTTTAAGTAGCGCTGTGATCTTATTCTTGATTGCTTGCTCTAGCTTGATGAGCTGGTCAATGACCTTCGCTAGTATTCCGGAGGTGGTAGGTGAGATGCTAATTGCAGTGAGTGATAACAAATATGTCATTTTATTGGTTATTAATATCACTCTATTACTGGTTGGTGTGTTTATGGATATGGCTCCAGCACAGCTTATTTTTACGCCTATTTTATACCCTGTCGTGACTGGGTTAGGTGTGGATCCAGTACATTTTGGCGTGATCATGATTTATAACCTATCAATGGGCATCGTAACTCCACCTGTTGGTACAGTATTATTTGTCTCATGTGGTATTAGCGGTGAAAAAATTACCAACGTAATTAAACCTCTTCTCCCCATTTTCTTAGTACAATTTGTCGGGTTGTTATTAGTCACCTACCTTCCAATTATTAGTCTAGGTTTACCTCGATTCTTTGGCTTAATAAATTAAAAGGATGAATTAATGAAGTACTCGTTATTCTCTGGCAACACTATAGTTAATAAAATTGACATTCAACAACTAGCGAAGGATTTAAAATGAAGTATTCATTATTCTCTGACAACCCTATGGTTAATAAAGCTGATTTTCAGCAGCTAGTGAAAGATTTATTTGAACCATTGATTCCATTTTATGAGAAGCAAGGTTCACTGATTGATTTTGATGAAGGCGGAGCTTGTTTTGACATGGTCGCAAGTTCACTGGAAGGTGTTGCTCGCCCATTATGGGGGTTAGTGCCTTTACAGCTAGGTGGTGGCAATTTTGAACACTGGGGATTAATGCGTCAACTGATCATACAGGGCACAGACCCTAGCTCAAATGGATACTGGGGTATTTTACATGATGTTGACCAACGTAGTGTAGAAATGGCCGCAATTGGTTTTTTTATCGCTCTATTACCAGAACAAGCTTGGCAACCGTTAACTAAAGCACAGCAAGAGAACTTAGCGATTTGGTTAGCCAGTATTCAATATAAAGAAACATCGCATAATAATTGGCTCTTTTTTACTTTAATCATTCAACATGCTCTTAAAACAGTGGGTCGAGAAGATCTAGTTGACTTGAAATTAGAACAGAAATTCTTAGGTAAAATAATAAACTGGTACCTAGGTGATGGTTGGTATGGTGATGGCGATATTGAAGCAATTGATCACTATGGTGGTTTTGCTTTACATTATTACAGTCTCATTTATGCAACAAAATTCGATCACAAAAATGATCAACTCGCTAAACTTTTCAAAGCAAGAGCAGATGCGTTTGCAATTCCATTTAGTTACTGGTTTGCAGACAATGGCGATACCTTAGTGCAGGGACGTTCATTAACTTATCGTTTTGCCTGTTGTGGTTTTTGGGCTGCTTACGCCATTAGCGATAATACGGTATTCACTCTAGGCCAAATTAAAGGACTTTGGGCAAGGCATCTACGCAGTTGGAAAGATAAACCAATTTTTACCGAGAGCGGCATTCTTACGCGTGGTTATAGCTACCCGAATCTACAAATGTGTGAAGTCTATAACTCACCCACATCACCGTATTGGGCAATGAAAGCATTTTTACCTTTAATGCTTGCTGATGATGCTGAATTTTGGACAAGTAAAGAAGAAGCTATTGAATATCTGGCTGAAATACAAGCGATGCCAGCAAACAAAACCATTGCTCAACGTGTTGATGGCAACTCAATTATTCACTATGGGGCTGCCGTTCATCCTGGTTTTCAGCTAGATAAATATAATAAATTTGCTTATTCAACCTTCGGTGGAATGGACTGTAATGCTTTATTGTATTCAGAAAAATTGAGCTTCGGCGATAATATTTTAGCGCTGAGTTTCGATGGTGGTTGTAATTGGCAGATGCGACAAAAGAATCTTGATGTGAGTATCGAGGGAGCTAGGCTCAATATAACGTGGTCAACGGGTAAAATAAATATATTTACAACCATTGATGTTGGCGTAAATGGTCAGTGCATCAGAACCCATTCATTTGCTAGTGATGAGGATGTTTGGATCGTAGAAAGTGGTTTTGCTGTTGGTAAGTGGTATCAAGAAGAGCTGATAATGAATGCAGGAAATCATACCCCAAATAATGAGGCTTCAGAAATAGCTGTTAAAGGCAGTAATGGCACTTCAGTAATAAAAAGCTTAGATAAACATCTAAAATCTATACATGTCACTACGCGAGTTAATAGTGATGCATCTTTTCCTCGCAGTGCAGTTCCTTTTTTATTAACTAAATTAAAATCAGGAAAGCATATTATCTCAAGTCAGTTTAAAATGAATAAATGATTTTTTGCTGGTTAAGTTTCAAGATTGATAGTTATTATCGGTCTCCTTAGTCACCATCATAAAATGGTGGCCAATAATAAGTACCTGGAACTGGTCAGGTACTTTTTTTACTCGATTTTAAAAGTGTTGAGTGTTTGATTTTATTATTTAACAGTTCTTCGTATGCAGCCCCATCAAGTGGCATTTCAACGGTCATCTCTTTAAAAGATGAAAAAATCATCGCATTAGCTAGTTCAACTGATTTAACTCCTTCTTCAGCTGGTGCGATAAGGGTTAATTCTTTATCGAGAATACAATCACAGAAGTTCTCTAAAATGACTTGATGCTCCTGCGTTTTCTGCTCTTTAATTTCAACATCTATCTTCTGTACTTCAGGCTTTGAAAACCTTTGCTTTGCTTGCTTACTAAATATTGACATTTCTTGCTGATTACGGGTAAAAGTGAGCTTATCGTCTTCTAAGACAAATTTTCCTAATTCTCCTGTTACCTCTAGTCGATTTGTTCCCGGCGCTTCTCCTGTTGAAGCAATAAATATACCTGTAGCACCATTTTTAAATTCACAGTAAGCAGTTACGTTATCTTCAACTTCAATCTGGTGGTATTGACCAATTTGGCAGAATGCTCTCACCTTGATGGGGAGGCCAAAAAACCATTGAAAAAGGTCAAGCTGGTGAGGGCATTGATTAAGGAGAACACCTCCTCCTTCTCCTTGCCATGTGCCTCGCCAGCCACCGGAATTGTAATAGTGTTCAGTTCTAAACCAGTCCGTAATGGTCCAGTTAATTCGACGAATTTCGCCAAGCTCTCCATCTTCGATTATTTTTTTTATTGCTAGGTGGGCAGGCTTTGTTCTCTGGTTGAACATTGCTGCAAAACGAAGATCTGGTCGAAGGTTATGTGCGGTAATCATTTTTAGGGCATCAGCTTTATGGACTGCAATAGGCTTTTCAGTCAAGACATGAAGGCCTGCTACGAAAGCTTTTAATGCGATTGTGGTGTGCTCGTAATGTGGAGTTGCGATGATAATTGCTTCAATATCGCCAGAATTTATCATTTCATCCACATCGTAGTAAGCTTTAGCATTTATTTTTTTAGCGAATATATCGGCTTTATTTTTTTGTAAAGCACAGATAGCGGTAATATTTGCGGTAGGCATTTTACCCAGCGTAGCAGCATGGGCCATGCCCATATTGCCGATACCTACAATACCAATATTTACTTTTCTGTGTAACATTAACATATCCTTGTGCCTGAAAGATCCTACTCACATCTTACTTGAATAGGCTCTTTCAGGCACGAGTTCCATGCACTGAGTAGATCACAATGTGAGCTAGCGATTATTATCTTTTTGATTGTTGTAATTGAGACCTTTTTGTTCAAATGTTAATCAAAGCAATCAACTGGCAAATAAACAAAATATTCAATTATCGCAGCTACAAAATGAACAGTTTATTATTTTTAATCTCGATGAAGCACTCGACTTGTTCGATGAAATAATTATGCTTTGTAAACACTAAAATTCCGGTGAAAATTCAATATAAAAAAATAATAACAGCGCGACGGTTAATCCGTTTATAAATATTGCATTAGCTGCAAAGCATGAAATACAGCAAAGTATGGCAAGTTAAATAGGATGAAAAGCTTTTGTATTGAGCTAGATTCAGATAAATTAACTTTAGTACCTAATTTTGAGTAATCAGCTTGATAAAAATATTTTAGATTCAAAATATTCAAGACAGATAAAACTGGACTACACTCAACACTTATTTGTATTTTACCTTCAGGAGCTGATGTTGAAACATTCTTTATTCTTTCGCTTTTTCGTTATTCGTTTTTCACTTTTACGTTTTGGTTTACCTATTTTTTCAGCGCTTATCTTCACGTTTGCATGGACTTCAGTACAAGCTTGCACAAAAGAAGATCCAACGTGTGTTCAAGTCCAAGTAAATAATGTAAAGAATCAACCTTTGGCTAATATGGTGGTATATCTTGAACCGTTAGCAAATCAGGTTGTTCCACAGCAGAATAAGACGCTTGAAATTAGCCAACATAGCAAATCTTTTATTCCCTATATCAGTGTTAGCCAAAAATCCGATAAGGTTAACTTTGTGAATAAAGATGATATTACCCATCATATTTATTCAGCCGATAGTGAAAACAAATTTTCTTTTAAAATTCGCGCCGGTGAGACTGATTCATCAACACATTTTGATCACGCTGCTGAAATTGCTATGGGATGTAATATTCATGATTGGATGAGCGGTTACCTTTTAGTTGTTGATACATCATATTTTGCTAAAACTGATGAGCAAGGAGTGGCGAGTTTTACATTAACTGAATTAGGAAAGTACAGAGTAGTGGTTTGGCACCCACAAATGCGCGCTGAAAATAATCGCATGATAGTAGAAAAAGACCTATTAAGTGCCGAGAACACCACATTTACGCTACAAAAAGCGATGGATGATATCCCCGTGCAAACAAGTGATGATTTTGATTTTATTTCCGATTACTAGCCGCAGAAAATATAAGAAGTTAATGCATGAAAAGTTTACAGAATAAAATATTTTTATTTTTTGTCATCCTACTATTAATGGTTCAATCGATAGCTTTTTGGACCCTTTACAGCGGTAAAAAGAATCAAGAAGCAGCAGAAATCAATAATCGTTTAACCACTGCAAAAACAATTTTTACTGAGTTATTTGATCGCAGATTGACTTACCTATCAACGTTTGCCGAAACTGTCGCTAAAGATTATGGCTTGAAGGAAGTGTTTAACGAGGATACGCGCAGTTTATTGTTTGCTTTAAATAATCATAGAAAGCGTATTGATGCTGACTTAGCGATGACAATCACAGCAGAAGGCGTTATCAATGGCCAACTACAACGATACTTCATCAATGGAAAAGATAAAATTCGACAAGGCGCGGAGCGAGACACTATTTTTCGTTTTAATGAGTGGCTTGGTGCTGGGCAAGCCGCCCATCTTTATATGATTGACAATGCACTTTATCAACTGAGTTTATCACCCGTAACTGTTGGTGCTAAAACATTAGGATGGATTGCTTTTGGTTTTGAAATTGATCACCGATTAGCGAATGAATTTAAAAAAATAACCGACTTAACTACTGACTTTATTATAAAAGATGAAGGTAAGTGGCGATTAATTTCAATTAAAGAAAATAACAAAAACTATAATCACGCACTTAAATTAGCAGTGCAGGTTATTGACAATAAAACACCCGATAAATACATAGCAACACACTCACTGATTAACGAATTTGATGATAAAGAATTAGGTGTAGCAATGCATGGCTTACGCGCTAATTTTGTGGCGTTATTACAAGAACAATGGTGGAAATTTTTATTTCTAGCTGCGTTAACACTATTGTTATCGCTTACTAGTGCTTATTTTATCGCAGCTTCTATCAGCAAACCTATCAAGCGCTTAGTTACTCAAGCAAAAGTGATTGCCAGTGGTGATTATCAGCAAAAAGTGTCGTTAAAAGATAAAAATGAAATAGGTCAACTTGCTGAAGAATTCAATCAAATGCAAGCGGCAGTATTATTACGAGAAGAAACGATCACCCATAGTGCAAATCATGATCCTCTCACCGATTTACCGAACCGTAACTTGCTTAATAAAACAATTAACCAACAGATTGCACAACAACAAAGCTTTCAAGTTTTTCATTTAAACCTGAGTCGTTTAAATGACGTAAACGATACATTAGGCCGTGATGTTGGTGATAAAGTGATCAAAGAATTTGCTGGTCGTTTACAACGCTTATGCCAAAAAAATGATTTTAAAGCGTTAGCTCATATAGGGGCGGATGAATTTGTTTTGTTGGCAGAAAACATGAATGTAGATGACATTATTACGCAACTCAATGTTGAGCTAGAGCCTACATTTAACTATCAAGGTATTAGTTTACACTTTCAAGTTCGAGTTGGTATTGCAGTTTATCCAGAGCATGCGACTGACGCGAAGTCATTATTACAAATGGCTGTTATGGCGCTTCACAGTGCAAAAAAACAAAGTAAATTAGTACAAATATATCACCCAGATCTTGATATCAATACCGTTGAACGTTTAAATTTAATTAATGATTTAAAGCAAGCTATTCCAGCAGGGGAGTTAGCGTTACATTTTCAACCTAAAATGTGTTTAAAAACCAGAAAGGTAACCCATGCCGAAGCCTTAGTTCGCTGGGAACATCCTACTTTAGGTATGATCCCACCCGATAATTTCATCTATATTGCAGAGCAAACAGGTCAAATTAAAGCCCTAACTCGTTGGGTGTTTATTACTGCATTAGCGCAATACAACGCTTGGAAAATACAAGGTATAGATTTAAATATAGCCATCAATATTTCAGCTGAAAATTTAAAAGAAAGTGACTTTCATCAGTTTATTTATCAAAGCATGATAGCCGCCAATGTCCCAGCTAAAAAAATTACGCTTGAGGTGACGGAAAGCTCAGTGGTAGAAGATCCTGAAGCAGCGATTAAAGTCTTAGCTGAGTTTAAAGACTACGGAATGAAAATATCTATTGATGATTACGGAACTGGCTATTCCTCATTAGCACAATTAAAACAATTACCCGTACATGAATTAAAAATAGATAAATCATTTATCCAAAATATTGAAAATGATGAAGACGATCAAATCATAGTACGCTCGACTATCGAACTTGCCCACAATATGGGATTGCATGTAGTAGCTGAAGGTATAGAAGATGAGTTTGCATTAAATTGGTTATCAGATAATGGCTGTGAATTAGCACAGGGTTATTACATCAGCAGGCCTAAACCAGCAATCGACTTAACACCCTGGTTATTAACTCACTTAAACATTAAAGAAATTAAGGGAAGTACGTGATTAATACGGGTATTAAGTCTTTACATCTATTATGGCTTGTTGCTTGCCTTCCTATGCAGGTAGTTATTGCTGCGGAATATAATGCTCATGGTATCTTAGACTTTAGAGTTAACCACATTAACTCATCCGGTCAAGGCTATCTAAAGGGTGGGCAAGGTAAATTAGGGCTAGGTGATGGAGTACATTTTTCAGCTGCACAAATAGGCGCAGATTTATCTGTATCATGGGATAATGGCCTAAGTGCTCATGGCGTCTTTAATGCTTATCCAGAAGCAACTAGTGATGGAGAAAAATCCGCCTTAGGATTGACTGAGATCTTCTTAAAATTCCGTTCAATACCCAATAGTGCCGGTTATCGCCTACAAACTAAAGCTGGTCTTTTCTACCCTGAAATCTCACTTGAAAATAATGCCTATGCGTGGGCAAGTAAAGATACCTTAGACTCCTCAACATTAAATACCTGGATTGGTGAAGAAATTCGAGTAGTCGGTACAGAAATAAAAGTAACGCGGTTAGGTCGAATAAATAACGATAAATATGACCTATCATTTTCAGCAACAGCCTTTATCAATAACGACCCAGCAGGGGCTTTATTAGCTTGGCATGGTTGGGCAATAAGTAACAGGCAAACTCTTTGGAATGAACAACGTACTTTTCCGTGGTTTCCTGCTCGTGAAGATGGAAAAAATTTAGCAGGACAAGCGCATAAATCAGATCCTTTTTTAGAGCTTGATAACCGTGTTGGATACCATACGCGAGGCGAGTGGAAACTAAGAGGAAAAGGCTCAATATCAGCAGGTTATTATGATAATAGGGCCATCCCCTATAAAGTAGTCGATGGTCAGTATGGGTGGCGAACACGTTTTTATCACTTAGGAGCACGCTGGCGTTTGAGTGATAATTTATCCTTAACCGCACAGTACTTGTCTGGCGATACCTTGATGCAAAGTCAAGCAAAAGAAGATGTGGTTAATAATGACTATGCCAGTGGTTTTGTTGCTTTACATTATAATTGGCACGCTTTAGTCGCCAATAAAAAGCATAAAAGTACACTCAGAGTTGAAGACTTTTCAGTGACTGATAATGATAAAACAGAAGGTGACGATAACAACGAAGATGGCCAAGCATTAACATTTAATCATAGTTACCGATTGAGTAAGCAGTGGTTTTTATCCGCAGAATTCACTGTGATTGACAGCCACCGGCCAGCGCGCTCTTATAGTGGACAACCTGTCGATTTAGTAGAAACACAATGGCAGTTTGCAACACGTTATTTTTTATAAGTTTTAGTATCCATATTGAATAAATAAGTAGTTATTTATTATTTACCACAATACCTACCATATAGGTCAAGAAGGCAACAACAAAGCCATCACTCACTGTGGACGAACAACCTCACCGTTGAGTTTTCCCAAGTCATCCATTCCTTTTAGCAAAGCCAAACAGGACGTTTGGCTTAAGCTCATTCAGCACATGGATGTGCTGATGCGTTAAAAAGGAATTGATTACTTGGATAAGAAAACGATCCGGTGTCAGTCTCTTTGCCGCCTTTCTCTTCTGATAAGAGAAAGACGTGTCGCCGACAGGGCGAAACCACTGCTATTAATAATCAAGTTGCCCCGACGAGCATAGACGAGCCACATAACTCAAAGCATTTATTGCTCGCCTTTGATTTTTAATAAAAAAGGATCACCAACCTTTAGTCCAATACAGCAACAACAAAACCATCACCCATTATGGACGAACAGACCCACCGTAAAGTTTTCCCAAGTCATCTATTGCTTTTAGCAAAGCCAAACAGGACGTTTGGCTTAAGCTCATTCAACACAGGGATGTGCTGTATGAGCTGATGCATTAAAAAAGCAATGGATTACTTGGATTAGAAAACGCCTCGGTGTCAGTCTCTTTGCCGCCTTTCTCTTCTGATAAGAGAAAGACGTGTCGCCGACAGGGCGAAATCCCAGTTAATAAATATCAAACAGACTAGCCGAGCGCAGACGAGCCAAAACTTAAAGCCATACTCAAGTGAAATTCAAAGCAGTGCTAGCATTCCCTCGCTGAATATGTGGAACGAGATTAATGGTGCTATTTTCAGTGTTTTATATTAATGAGTAATTAATCCCTATTCAACGTACAACTAAATATCGATATATAACACAGTAACAACCAAACCATCACTCACTGTGGACGAACAACCCCAGCGTAAAGTTTTCCCAAACTAAACTGACATTTTAGCAATCGCAAACAGGACGTTTGCGATAATGTCAGAATGGCCATGGACGGCCATCCTGACATGGTGCGTTTAAAATGACAGTTTAGATTGGATCAGAAAACGCCTCGCTGTCAGTTTCTTTGCCGCCTTTCTTTTCTGATAAAAGAAAGACGTGTCGCCGACAAGGCGAAAACACAGCTATTAATAATCAAGCTGCCCCGACGAGCAAAGACGAGCTAAAACACCAAACCAAAGTCATTAAAGTACAAGATAACTTGTTCACAGCAAAAACTTTGCACGTCCATGCGAAGCATTTAAAACCAGCTTATACTAAATTGACTAAACCAAAAAAGTCAGCACAATTAAATATTAAATTTTCCCATCTATGTATGTTGAGTCTCAATTCGATGACCGATAAGGATAATCAGAATGAAAACTAAACCAGACACATTAACTGAAAAATTAAGACTAAATATTGTGCGTCATAAAATACAAAGCATGTGTAAACAAAAATATCACAAAGAACAAAACGACCCCAATGGATACGATGTTCAAGCATCCTGTGTTGCCATTGCTGATTACGAAAGCATCGCATTACAAATCGAGGCCAACACTACCGAAGCATTTTTAAACGTTTTAACTGAAAAAGCAGAATATGCCCAACAACATTGCGCTTTTCCTGGGGAATTTAACGGAGGTAAAGCCACCTATGGTAGTTTACAAAGCGATCTCCAATATTGGTATGAGCATAAACTGATCAACTACTCTTTCATCGATTTATTGATGATTGCTTCCTATCATCGACTTCTACAAACTTTTAAAAAATAAAATGAAGCACTGAGCTAAGCCCCTTCAATCATTACCTTGTTAGGAAAATAAAAAATAAACGAATTAGTCTCAGTATTATTCAACGCAAAACGATAACAAACGTGTGTTGTGAGTTAATTTAAACTATCATTAAAGAGGTAGTTTAATCAGTGAGGAAATAACTGACAATGCATAATAAAATCGCCAAAATATTAGAACAATTAAATGCCGTTTTATTAGGTAAAGAGCAGCAAACTAAATTAGCCTTAGTCTGTTTACTTGCCGATGGACACTTACTCATTGAAGATTTACCGGGCATGGGCAAAACAACACTGGCTGGCGCGTTAGCTAAAACATTAGGGTTAGACTATCAACGCGTACAATTTACCAGTGACATGCTGCCCGCTGATATTTTAGGCGTGTCGATTTTTGACAAACAACGTCAACAGTTTAGTTTTCATCAAGGGCCTGTTTTTACACAAGTACTATTAGCCGATGAAATAAACCGAGCCAGCCCTAAAACACAAAGTGCACTGTTAGAGGCGATGGAAGAGCGCAAAGTATCCATTGATAAACACAGCTACTCATTAGGTCAGCCATTTTTTGTAATCGCCACACAAAACCCACAAGATCAAGCCGGAACGTTTCCACTACCAGAATCACAATTAGACCGCTTTATGATGCGCATCGAGTTAGGTTTCCCAAATAAAGATGCCGAATTAGCCATGCTTAAAGAGCAAACCGCAGTAACATCAATTAACGCGATCATCGATAGTCAGCAATTACAAACCATGCAAGTGGCGGCAAAACAAGTACAAGCGAGTGATGCTTTACTCAACTATCTCATTCGCTTAGTAAATGAAAGCCGATATGCTGCCGAGTATGCTAATGCGCTGTCACCACGTTGTTCAAAATCCTTATTAAATGCCGCAAAAGCGATGGCCTTTATCGAACAGCGGGATTACGTAGTACCTGAAGATATTCAAGCCGTTTTTGCAGCGGTGACCGATCATCGATTAAACGGAGTGCACGGCGTCAAGCAAGGTAGCCAAGCCTTAAGTCAAACCCTACTCAATAGTGTTGATCCGCTACAATCATGATCGTTCATAAGTTGAAGGCATTAAAAGCAAAATACTTTGAGCGATGGCTTAGTAAACGTATGCCGGCGGTGGAGCAAATTACCCTCAATCGTAGCAATACATTTATTTTTCCATCACGTTTTGGCGGCATGTTATTAGCGACTTGCTTAGTCATGTTTCTGATTGGCACCAACTATCAAAATAACTTAATTTTATTGCTCGTCTTCTTCCTCTTAAGTTTTATGGTCACTTGCTTGTTATTCAGCTATCAAAACTTATCTGGCTTAAACCTAACTGCTGTTGCCAGCGATGATCAATTTACAGACCAAGCATCAATCTTTCGTTTACGCGTCAATGCTAAAAAAGGTGAAGCGCAACAAACACAGTATTTCTTTAAAAACAGCACCTCCAATATTAACAGCGTGGTTGACCAACAAAGTGTTCAACTCTTTGCTAAAAGCACACAACGTGGCTGGTTTAAACCAGGCCGAGTAACGGTTCAATCTTATTATCCCTTTGGCCTATTTAAAGTGTGGACTTATTTAGACTTTGGGTTTTCTTGTTTGCTCTATCCAGCACCCCTTGAGAATAAATTACAGAACATTACCTTAAGCGGAAAAGAGACCGCAATAGGTGGACATCAAAAGAAAGTTGGCTTTGATACGTTTAATCACTTAAAACCATTTCAGCAGGGCGAATCCTTAAAGTCGATTGCTTGGAAACAAGTCGCACAAGGTAAAGGCTTTTTTACTAAACAGTTTGAGCAAGAAATAGGTGGCGATGTTTATCTATCGTTATCCGCTTTAAAAGGCGTCAGTCTAGAAGATAAACTAGCAATGCTCACTTACCAAGTGATCAACTACCAACAACAGGGCGTTCGTTATGGGCTAGACCTTGGGCAAGTAGTGATAAAAGTTGATACCGGTGCTAGCCATAAAACCACTTGCTTACGCGCCATTGCCCTATACGGACTAAACAATGCTTGAGTTCTTAACCCGCCAAAGCTTATCGCTTATCCTGTTAAGTTATGCCTTGATCATGGTGTTATTAACGGACCAATTACACAGTGTGATGATCATTTTTGGTCTCTTGTGTGCGTTATGGCGAGTGGCTGTTTTTACTGGGCGTGTCGCCTTATTAAGCAAACTAATAACCAATATTTTTACCCTTATTTGCAGTGCATTAGTAATTGCTTTGGTCTACCGACAGGGGATGCTAAGCATCCTAGTACACCTTGTGGTCTTAGGCTTTAGCTTAAAGTTTCTTGAGCTTAAATCAGTGCGAGATGTGCACTTTTTTGTCAATACAGGGTTTGTTTTAGTCGCGCTGTTTCTGGTGTTTAATCAAAGTATGCTGATGGCCGGAATCGCCATGGTTAGTACACTTTTGTTATTAACTATTCTGTTATCACTCCACGCCAAAGCCTTAGCAAATTATCAACAAGTTAAGTTATTGAGCAAAGCGGTGTTACTCAGTGTCCCCTTGGCCGTTGTATTATTCGTCGTATTACCCAGACTCCCTTCAATGTGGAAAATGCCACTTCAAAACAAAGCAACCACAGGGTTAAGCGATAGCGTCAGCCCTGGTAGTATTGCTGAATTAAGTCAATCTTCTGAACTTGCCTTTAGAGCCAGTTTTGATGGCAACATACCCGCAACTGCAACACGTTATTGGCGCGTCTTAACCTTAGATCAATTCGATGGCAAAACTTGGACCCAAAGCTCACAGCTTAAGTACCAAGAACAACAGGTGAAAATAGGGAAAGGGCCGATATTTAATCGCGGCAGTTTACAATATCAGAGTAAAAATACTCGCGCGAGTACGCAGTCAGCAGCGACTAAAGAAAATAGCTATCAGATAATCATCGAGCCACATTACAAGCATTATTTGCCAAGCTTAGATTTTGCAAAGGCAACAGCTGGGCGTGTTTTATTGAGTGACTATAGCTTGCGTACGCTAAAGCCAGTGTTCAAACGTCAAGCCTTTACTATTGATCAATTTAGCCAAGTTGACCGTACATTTCAGTCATCGCAATCCCTTAAACAGTTTCTGCAATTACCCAAAGGCGGCAACCCAAAAACAAAAGCCTGGATAGCCACACAACAAGCGTCAGGGTTAGATAGCTACAGCATCTTAGAGCAATTATTAGCAAAATTTAACCAAGATAACTTTCGTTATACGCTACAGCCAGCCCTATTAGGCGAACAACAAATTGATGATTTCTTGTTTACGTCACAGGCAGGGTTCTGCGTGCATTATGCCAGTACCTATTTGTACGTTGCCAGAGCATTAAATGTGCCTGCACGTATGGTCACGGGATATTTAGGCGGGGAATTGGACAGCGATAGCGAATTCTTAAGTGTGCGCCAGTACGATGCCCATGCATGGGTTGAAATATGGAAGAATGAACAATGGCAACGTGTTGACCCCACTGCTTACGTAGCACCTGAGCGAGTAGAGCAGGGCATCATGCAAGGGTTGGACGACCAAAGTGAGTTTTTATCGGGACAATATTTATCAATACACCGCTGGCAAGCGAATCCGTTCCTTAATCAACTAAGAAGCGCCTTTGCCAAAGCCGATTACCTGTGGGCAGTGTGGGTGATAAATTATGATAATGAAAAGCAATTTAAATTATTACAAAATTTACTCAAAGGATTACCTTGGTTAAACCTCTCGATATTGATTTTGTTATTACTCTTGTCAGCGGCCAGCATATTAATACTCTGGGTATTTAAACCATGGCAAACTGAAAAAGTACCCAGTGAAGATCGCCTATTTAACAAACTCTATCAAAAAAGCACACAACAGCACCTAATAAGAGAAAAGGGCCAAACCGTTGCTGACTTTTGCCACGCACTCAGTCAATTAAAAGCAGCAGAACCACAGCCGTTAATTGACTTTGCAAAGCTGTATAACCAAATCAAATTCAAACCGAACTTATCCGCAACACAACGTAAAACCTTGCTAGTAGAGTTGGGGGAGCTGCAGAAAAAAATAAGTAAGCAGTTTTAAAAAAATTTTCATGTTTATAACCGCACGTAAGCTCAACTTAAATCCAGAAAATGCGAGCTATCTATTTAAGCATAACTTGTTGTTTAATGTGTTTGCTCGGAATTATGATGATCACGCTAAAATTTTGGTTTTTTGTTAGATACAGAAAAATGCCCGCTTACGATTTATGATATAGCTAAAAACCAAATAACCAATGGATGAGTAAACACTGGACGACCTAAACGACAAACCAGACAGTCTTACCCGTGACGACTTCTATAGCCCATTTTCACTAAACGAAGAATAAACGACATCTTAGACAACCCCAACGAAGCCATACAAAGTGGAAGTACATTGACTCCTAATAAAGCTCTTAAAATCACTAATAACAGAAATGAAATGAGTATTAACTTAAAGTTTATCTGAATTACAACAAAGGTATAAAAACTGTGATTTTTTCATCAATAATACTAGGGAAGGGTTAACTAACTTGCTAATATCTTTAGCAAATAAGAAAAAGGTCTCATTATATGGTCAATATCAATCAACAGTATTATCAAGATAATGCTCAACACTTTTATGAATCGACCATTGATGTTGATATGCGGTCACTTTATCAATGTTTTTTACCCTTAGTGAAGCAAAAAGGGCGAATCTTAGATGCAGGTTGTGGAACAGGTCGAGACAGTAAAAGCTTTATTGAATTAGGTTTTGAGGTTGAAGCTTTTGATGCCAGTGAACAACTAGCGGATATGGCTTCAAAGTTAATTAAAAAAACAGTCAAGGTTGATCACTTTGATACCTATCATAATAAAAATGCGTTTGATGCTATTTGGGCTTGCGCTTCATTACTACATGTCCCTCATAAAGAGCTAAAGAGTGTTTTTAAATCACTCACAGATTTATTGTGTGATCATGGTGTTTTTTATTGTTCATTTAAATATGGCGATGAAGAAGTTGAGCGAAATGGACGCTTATTTAGTAACTTAACTGAAGCGAGTTTTACACACAAAATTGCTGGTTTGCCTCTCGAAATAATAAAACAATGGAAAACAGCGGATTTACGGGAAGGTCGAGAAAATGAAAAATGGCTTAATGTCATTATGCGTAAGGTTGTATAAATGCAGAATAAAAGCCTAAAAACTTCTACCTTAAAAACAACTGAGCGACAGTTAACAACAGGTGCAGATGATCCTTTATTACCGAAACTGATTCATGCGATTAATCAGGCGACGATCATAGAGATAGCGGTGTCATTTATTCAACGTAGTGGCTTAAATTTATTATTTGAACCTTTAAAAGATGCGCTTCTAAATGGCGCAGAACTAAAATTATTAACCTCAGATTATCTTGATATTACCGATCCTATCGCTTTAAGAGAATTGATGCCATTGGTTGAGCGTGGTGCTGATATTCGTATCTATCAAAACGATCATAAACAATCTTTTCACATGAAGTCGTACATATTTGTAAAAACAGCAACCCAAGAAATAAGCAGTGAAATTATCGATGGTTGTGCTTTTATCGGTTCAAATAATATTAGTAAAAGTGCGTTAACAAATGCCCATGAATGGTGTTTTAGACATGATTACTTACCTCCCAATACTTCGCGAGAAGCGCTAGAGTTTTTACATATCCGATCTCAGTTTTCCATTATCTTTCAACATTTATTAGTAAAACCATTAACTAATGAATGGATTTCAAGTTATTTAAAACGACGTAAAAAAATGCAGTTTGTAAGTGTGGCAAGTGGTGAAATAGATAATGAAATAGTCGAAAAAGTCACACCCAATAGTATACAAATTGAAGCCTTAAATGCGCTGCAAGCAACTAGAGAAGAAGGTTTCAAGCGGGGCTTAGTCGTTTTAGCAACGGGTATGGGGAAAACATGGTTATCTGCTTTTGATGCTTTACAGACTTCAGCAAAGTGCATTTTATTTGTGGCCCATCGAGAAGAAATTTTATTACAAGCTCAACGCACCTTTGCGCAGTTATTACCTGAAAAAAGCACAGGTTTTTATAATGCTCAAAATAAAGATAAACAAGTAGATATCCTATTTGCTTCAGTGCAAACATTGGGGCGTGAAAGTCATTTAAAGCAATTCCAAAAAGATCACTTTGATTATATCGTTGTGGATGAATTTCACCACGCCAGTGCGCCAGTTTATAAAAACTTATTAGACCACTTTGAGTCATCTTTTTTACTCGGTTTAACGGCGACACCAGAGCGGACTGATCAATCAGATATTCTTGGTTTGTGTGATAATAATTTAGTGTATGAGCGTAATTTAACTCAAGGAATTGATGACAAAATATTAGTTCCATTCAAATATTATGGTATATGGGATGAGTCTGTAAATTATCAAGCAATCCCTTGGCGTAATGGTCGATTTGATCCACAGGCGATAGATAACGAATTCATCACTAAAAAACGTGCTGATCATGTATTGAAAAATTGGCAACAGAAAAAACAACAAACAACTTTAGCTTTTTGTCTCTCAACGAAACATGCTGATTACATGGCAAAACAGTTTAATAAAGCAGGTATTCCGGCTTTATCTGTTCATGCAAATTCAAAGGTACGGCGCAATGAGGCATTAACGCAATTACAAGATGGTGCGATTGAAGTGCTCTTTTCGGTTGATCTGTTTAATGAAGGAACGGATCTACCTGCAATTGATACCATTTTAATGCTACGGCCAAGTGATTCTAAAATATTATTTCTACAGCAATTAGGGCGTGGTTTACGGTTGCATGAAAATAAAACGCATCTTGTGGTACTAGATTTTATTGGTAATCATCATTCATTTTTAAACAAACCGCTTGCGCTACTTGGTCGCTCTTCAGTAAAAGAATTAGTAACAAAAATACATGATCCTAAATTAGCTGGTGGCTGTGCTATTAATTTTGATATTGAAATAACTCAGTTTTGGGAACAGCTTGCTAAACTGCAACGAACAACCGCAGCAGAAGATTATCAGAGCCTGTTTGAGCAACTTGGTCATCATCCCACTGCAAGCGAATTCTGGAATGAATATCAGGATTTAAATAAAGTTAATAAGCAACATGGTAGTTGGGTGGGATTGGTTGCATCACAGCAGCCACAACCGGAATTTATCGAATTAGTTAAACGTCATGGCGAGTTTTTGTTAAATGCTGTTCAAGGCACCTCAATGGCAAAATCCTTTAAAATAATCTTATTAGAATCTTTTTTACGCTTAGATGGTTTTACTAATCCTCCTACATTAGAAGCACTTGCTAGCGATAGTAAATTAGTTTTTGACCGTTATCCTTTACTTAAACAAAATGATCTCTCTTTAGAAAAGCAAGAGTTAGCACCGACTTCTAAAAAATGGTTAAAGTATTGGAAAGATTTCCCTATTAAATATAGTTGTACTGCGGACAAAAAAACGGGCAAGCAATGGTTTTCAATTATTGATGATAAATTAACTGTAAATATTGATGTACAAGCTCATGAAAAACAAGCGCTACATGATGCGGTACAGGAATTGATAGCATTGTGTTTATTGCGTTATTCACAACGTCCAAATAAAGTGAAAGAAAAACAAGCCGTGACTCAACCAGAAACTAATAATTTACTTAAGTTACCAGAGACAGAACAGCTTATTTTTTACCCCAATCTTAAAATTGCTTGTGGCCATTTCAAAACAGGTGATGATTCGGAATTTGAATATCAAGATGCGCCAACAGGCTTTGGTCATTTGAAAGCAGAAAATCACTTTCTTGCTAATGCTTCTGGTAACTCAATGAACGGTGGAAAAAATCCTATCAAAGATGGTGACTTATTATTACTTGAGTGGATAACACCAACCAGCTCTGGTTCTTTACAAGGTCTAACGGTTGCGATTGAAATGCAAGATGAAACAGGTGATAGCCAATACTTGCTAAGAGTAGTGAAAAAAATAGCAGATGGTCATTATCAGTTATTGGCGAATAATCCTGATTATCAACCGGTTGACACGAATGAAAACATGAAAAGCTTTGCAAGATTAAAAGGGATAGTGAGCTAGTTGGTTTGGTTTTACTTATTAATTTAAATTGATACATATTAAGAGAAAATTATGGATTTAAGTGTTTTGTTTGAAGGTCTGTTTAAGCAACTTTGGTATTTTATACCATTATTTATTTTTGTGATGGTGATTAAAAGTGCTTGGTTTAAAGGTGTGATGGGCGAGTTTTTTGTTAATTTATTATTGAAACGTTTTTTGCCTAAAAGCGATTATACCTTAATTAAAAATGTCACTTTACCAAGTGAAGATGGTACTACGCAAATTGATCATATTGTTGTGTCTCAATTTGGTGTGTTTGTGGTTGAAACTAAGAATATGAAAGGCTGGATTTTTGGTACTGCCAAGCAAAAACAGTGGACGCAAAAAATATTCAAATACTCAGGTAAATTTCAGAATCCTTTGCATCAGAATTATAAACATACTCAAACCTTAGCCAGTTGTTTAAATATACCAAATGAACAGATTTATTCAGTGGTTGTTTTTATTGGCGATAGTACTTTTAAAACAAAAATGCCAGATAATGTAACCTATGCGCGAGGCTGTATTACTTATATTAAATCACAAACGACTAAATGCTTTAGTCCTGAATTAGTTGATGAAATTGTTAATAAAATTGAATCAGGCCGATTAACGCGTGGCTTAAAAACTAACTTTCAACATAACAAGCATGTTAAAGAAATTATTAAACAAAAAAGAGAACCGAAAGATAATGCATTTGAAAAAGTTTCTACTGCAAAAATTGATTCCCCTATAGTTGATTTTCCAATAAGTGAAAAGTCGAGGATCCCTGTGTGCAATAAATGTGGTTCTTCGATGGTGTTAAGAAAAGCTAAAAAAGGTAAGAATTTTGGTAATGACTTCTGGGGGTGTAGTAACTTTCCAAAATGTAGAGGAGTCGTTAATTATTAGGATTAACAATGAGAGGTTGAAATGGATCCAGTAACAGCTTTTATTGCAGCATATTTAACGACTGCAACAAATCAAGTGAATCAGCAGGTTTCAGATATTTATGGAACAGCAATAAAAACTGAATTCATCAAATACGAGGGAATGAATATCTCGTTTCAGTATCAAATGTGGAGAATAAAACATAACACGGTTTGTTCATCGTATAATCAAAAAATGGCTGTTTATTCCCAGTGTACAATTAAAGCTAAAGTGCTTTTTAATTCACTTTGCAAAGAACTTTCTGAACGTAAAGATTCTCATTGGAAAGCTAAAAAAATTAAGAATATGTTTTGTACTGCAGGTGTCGCTTATAAACCTGTCATTGCTAAAATTTCTAATCCTAAAGAGTTGTCAGAATCCCGAGCGAATGAGAAGAAATGTAACTTATTAATCTTAAAAACAATGAACAATAGAAATAAAGATTTAATTGCTGAAAAGAAATTAGTTTGTGGAAAAAATAAATAGATTTAAGGTAAGTTGAACTGGTCTAAATTAAGCTATTAATTTAGACCAGTTGATTTTGTTAAATCACTTAGTGAAGTAGAAAAATAGCTCGTAGAAGCTCTTCCCGACTGAAAAGCTTTAATGTTTCTTATATCCGATTGGTTATTACCCATAGGAGTAAACGGACAAGTTCAATTTCAAAGATGGGGTACTATTCCTGAGACGATTTTGCAGGGTAGCTAAGATTAAGTAAATCTTGTCTACATTTTTAATGTTGGTGTTGATTTTACTAGGAACATATTATTGGTGACCAGTTCATTCTTTCGATGCAAAAGCAGTTATGTTGCCCTCATTTCATTAAGGCCATATTTTCCAAATTTTTTTATTGTCAATACGAATATTATAAAAAAACAGAGCTTTCTATCTTATTATATTACGGTGATTATAGAATCCGATCAGCATTGTATTACTTTTATTGTGTTGCTTACTGCAGCTATTGAAAATGAAAGGTCCATTAGAATAGAAACTGTCGTTTTTACTTTTTTAAAATAACGATATTTTGATTAAGTCGCATTGAGGTTAAATAGTTTAATTTTTGCTTACATTGCGGTTTGTCTTACTTTCTCACTTAAATTTCCTCCAAAATACTGTATAACAGTGCTTTTCTGCCAATGTTGATTTTTTGTCTATTTAGGAGTTGTTGTGGAAGTTACTTTATTGTTGTTGCAACAGCTTAGTGTTTACTTGGTGATCACTTATTTGCTGAGTAAAACCCCGCTTTTTATGCCGATGCTTTTCATCTCTGGGCGTAACTCTCACCGTATCGCGTGTTATTTATTGTTCAGTACGTTTTGTATTTTAGGCACTTACTTTAGTTTGTCGATTGAGAATGCGTTGGCTAATACGCGTGCTATTGGTGCGGTAATGGGTGGCTTGATGGGCGGCCCTGTTGTTGGTCTGGCGGTAGGGCTCACAGGTGGTTTGCATCGTTATTCGATGGGTGGTTTTACCGATGTCGCTTGTATGATTTCAACAACCTGTGAAGGGTTGATTGGTGGATTACTGCATCTTTATTATTTACGTAAAGGGTGCATAGAGAAAATTTTTAGGCCGCTGACTGCTATGGCGATCACTCTGTTTGCTGAAATAGTGCAGATGTTGATTATTCTTATTGTTGCGGAGCCTTTTGATAAAGCTTTGTTGTTGGTGCAATCGATTGCGTTACCGATGATTATTGCAAACTCAGTGGGGGCGGCTTTGTTTATGAGCATCATTCAAGATAGAAAAGCGATTTTTGAGAAGAACTATAATGCGTTTTCTAATAAGGCGTTACGTATTGCGCAGCTTTCAGTTGGGGTGTTCCGCAATGGTTTTGATGCTAAAAGTTGTCAGAAGATTGCTAATATTATTCACCAAGAGACGGGTGTTGGCGCGGTATCTATCACTGATAGAGAAAAGATTTTAGCTTTTATTGGTGTGGGGGATGATCATCATCTATGTGGTACGGTGATCTCCTCTGACTATACTTTACAGGCGATTAAAAGTGGCGAAATGACTTATGCCGATGGCTATTCTACGGCTTACCAGTGTTCTATTCATGAAGATTGTAAGTTAGGTTCGGTATTGGTGATCCCGTTATTAGAGGCAGATGGACGTGTATTGGGTACGGTTAAGTTGTATGAGCCTAAGCAGAAGATGTTTTCGACGTTAAATCGTAGTTTGGGTGAGGGCTTGGCTAAGCTTATCTCTAATCAAATTTTATTAGGGCGATATATTCAGCAAAAGAATTTATTGAATCAATCTGAAATTCGTTTGTTACAAGCGCAGGTTAATCCTCATTTTTTGTTTAATACGTTAAATACAATCAGTGCAGTGACAAGAAAAGATCCTCAGAAAGCGCGTGAGTTAATTCAGCATTTATCGCACTTTTTTAGAAGTAATTTAAAGCAAAATATTGATCAAGTAACGGTTAAGGAAGAGTTAGAGCACGTGCATGCTTATCTTGAGATTGAGCTTGCGCGTTTTGCTGACCGTTTGAGTGTGCGAGAGAATATTGCCGATGAATTGTTATCACTTAAAATCCCTACTTTTACTTTACAGCCACTGATTGAGAATGCCATTAAACATGGTACGTCGACGTTAATTGGTAAAGGGGAGTTGGATATTAATGGTTATTTGCTGGAGCAAGGTAAGGAAACGTTAGTGGTGTTGGAGGTGATTGATAATGCCGGAAACTATAAAACGCCAACTAATATGAATAGCAAAGGGTTAGGGTTGCAGATTGTTGATAAACGTATCAAAAATGAATACGGACAGCGTTATGGATTAACGATGACCTGCGAAACGGGTGTATATAGTAAGGCGACTATCCTTATCCCTCTGCAAAAACGAAAGGAAGCATGATGTTAAAAGCAATTATCATTGACGATGAGCTGTATGCGCGTGAAGAGCTTAACGAGTTATTAGTTGAAACGAATCAAGTACAAGTGATTGAGCAGTGCAGTAATGCTATTGAAGGGTTAAAGGCGATTAATTGTTTGAAACCTGATGTGGTGTTTTTGGATATACATATGCCGCAAATTAGTGGTTTAGAGTTATTGAGCATGCTTGACCAAGAGACGATGCCGAAGGTGGTATTTGTGACTGCCTATGATGAGTATGCGGTGAAAGCTTTTGAAGATAATGCTTTTGATTATTTGCTTAAACCGGTTGAGAGTTGCCGTTTATTAAAAACCTTAAAGCGGATCAATGCAGAAAGGTCTGAGGTGCCTAATTATGAGCCGATTATTAATAATAAGCTAGAGTTGATCCCTTGCTCAGGGTTTAATCGTATTTTGTTACTCACGCCCAATGAGATTGAAATTGCGATGTCTGAGCAAACTGGTGTACATCTGTTAACTGAAAAAGATAAGTTTACGGCGAGTTTGTCTTTGAAGGTGTTAGAAGAGAAAACTGATTTGATTCGTTGTCATCGTCAGTATTTGATTAACCCGACCTGTATTCGTGAGATCAAGTTATTAGATAATGGCTCTGCGGATATTGTAACTAAGTCTGGCCATCATGCCCCTGTTAGCCGTCGTTATTTGAAAGTTATTAAAGATCGTTTTGGCTTGCTGTAAATCAACTAACCTGTGCTGCTAATTCCCTAGGAACAGCGGCAAGGATCACACTTTTGTTATGCTCCCAACCCACGTTATTGCTCGATTAGCTTGTTATTCTTTGAGTTTAAGTTAGCAGTAGAAACCACTTAATTTCGATATTAACCGTTTAAATGTGTATTTGACCACTTAAGTAATCAACTACTGTTATTTAACAGCGGAAGATTATAGTGCCAGCATCAAATTAACTCATTTAAAAGGAATTTAATCATGCTTTGGTTTCTCTTTTGTTTAGCACTGCTCATTGGCGGTTACTTTATTTACGGTAGCTTTGTTGAAAAAGTTTTTGGCGTTAAAAAACAACGTCAGACACCTGCCTATGAAAAACAAGATGGCGTAGATTATGTTGCTATGTCGACTCCTAAAGTTTACTTAGTACAACTGCTTAACATTGCCGGTGTTGGCCCAATCTTTGGTCCTATCATGGGGGCGTTATACGGTCCTGCTGCGATGTTGTGGATTGTATTAGGTTGTATCTTTGCTGGTGGCGTGCATGATTATTTCTCTGGTATGTTATCAGTGCGTAATGGTGGGGCATCGGTTCCTTCTATTACTGGTAAATACTTAGGTAACAATGCGAAACACTTTATGAATGTGTTTGCATTGGTACTTTTACTGTTGGTTGGGGTTGTTTTTGTTTCGGCACCTGCTGGCATGTTAACTAATTTAATCAATGACCAAACGGATATGACGGTATCGTTAATGACGATGGTTGCGATTATTTTTGCTTACTATGTTGTGGCGACAATTGTTCCGGTTGATAAAATCATTGGTCGTTTTTACCCATTCTTTGGTGCGTTATTAATCTTTATGTCTGTTGGCTTAATTGTTGCCGTGTCAGTCTCTGCCGATCATACTTTATTAGGTGATTATGAGATGGGCCAGATGTTCACGAATATGAACCCAAATGACCTTCCATTATGGCCTGCATTGTTTATCACTATTGCTTGTGGTGCGATTTCTGGTTTCCATGCGACACAATCTCCTTTAATGGCGCGTTGTATTGAAAATGAAGAGAATGGCCGTTTTGTATTTTACGGTGCAATGATTGGTGAAGGTGTGATTGCGCTTATCTGGTGTGCGCTTGCTTTATCATTCTTTGGTTCTGTTGAAGCGTTATCTGAAGTGGTTGCAACGGGTGGTCCTGGTGCTGTGGTATACGGCGCGTCGTTTGGTTTATTAGGTGTGTTTGGTGGTATCTTAGCTTTCTTAGGTGTGGTTATTTTACCGATTACGTCTGGTGATACTGCTTTCCGTTCAAGCCGTTTGATCTTAGCTGAATACTTTAATATGGAACAAAAAACGATGCGTAATCGTTTGTTCATGGCATTACCTTTGTTCATTTTAGGTGCGATTCTAACGCAAGTAGACTTTGGTATTATCTGGCGCTACTTTGGTTTCGCTAACCAAACAACTGCTGTGATGATGTTATGGACGGCAACTGCTTACTTAGCACGTCATAACAAGTTCCATTGGATTGCGACAGTCCCAGCTATGTTTATGACTGCTGTGGTTATTACCTTTATCTTAAACAATTCAACATTAGGTTTTGGATTGGCGATGCAAACATCAACGGTGATTGGTATTTTATCAACTGTTGCGATTACGGTTTATGTATTAACTAAAGCGAAACGTGAGTTGTTTGTTAATGCAAAAGGTAAGGCTGTTGATGATGATGGTGTTGAAGTAGAAGTTTTAGCACAAAAGAGTTAAATCCCTCTTAACTGATGTGCTAAGCCCTCTTTAAACGAGGGCTTTTTTGTATCTGGTGTTTTATTTGAGGGGGAGGTTTTTACGTGTGTTTTGCGAAGCTATTTATTTGCTAGTTTTCTCGTTGTAAATGCTCGGCGTGGGAATGTGGTTTTGGTTTGAATATAGCTGAGTATGGTTTGATGTTTTAGCTCGTCTGCGCTCTACGGGGCGGTTTGAACATTATTAGCAGTGGTTTCGCTCTGTCGGCGAGTCACCTTCTGGCTCCTCATGCACATTATGGGAATGTGATTTTTTGTTTGAATATAGCTGAGTATGGTTTGATGTTTTAGCTCGTCTTCGCTCGGCGGGTCGGTTTGATCATTATTAGCAGTGTTTTCGCCCTGTCGGCGACACTACTTTCTTTTATCAGAAAAGAAAGTATGCAAAGAAACTGACACCGAGTCGTTTTCTGATCCAAGTAATCAATCCCTTTTTTAACGCACCAGCTCATACAGCACATCCATGTGCTGAATGAGCTTAAGCCAAACGTCCTGTTTGGCTTTGTTAAAAGGAATCGATGACTTGGGAAAACTTTACGGTGGGGTTGATCGTCCACAGAGAGTGATGGTTTTTTGATGACCGTATTGAACTAAATATTGGTGATCCTTTTTGATTTAAAATGAAAGGCTAGTAATGAATGCTTTGAGTTTTAGTTCGTCTGCGCTCGTCGTGGTTGCTGGTATTGATTAACAGCATTTTCTCCCTGTCGGCGACACGTCTTTCTCTTATCAGAATAGAAAGGCTGCAAAGAGACTGACACCGAGTCGTTTTCTTATCCAAGTATTCAATTCCTTTTTTAACGCACCAGCTAATACAGCACACCCCTGTGCTGAATGAGCTTAAGCCAAACGTCCTGTTTGGCTTTGCTAAAAGTAATAGATGACTTGGGAAAACTTTACGGTGGGGTTGTTGACGCCACGTTGATTGACCTAGTTTGTTAATTGAAATGGATTGATCAATTGATAGGCTTCTGCAAGTAACTAAAGCGGCAAAGAGACTGACACCGAGTCGTTTTCTGATCCAATCTAAACCGATATTTTAAACGCATCATGTCAGGATGGCCGTCCGTGGCCATTCTGAAATTATCGCAAACGTCCTGTTTGCAATTGCTAAAATGTCGATTTAGCTTGGGAAAACTTTACGGTGGGGTTGTCGCAGCCACGTTGATTGACCTAGTTTGTGAATTTAAATGGATTAATTAATTGATAGGCTTTTGCAAGTAATTGCATTTACATTGCTTTAAGTTTGTTTTTGAAGCTTTGTCGCTCGGCTTGGCTATTTGTATTTAGTTAAATATGGTTTTAAGTTTTAGCTCGTCTGCGCTCGACATGGCTGTTTGATATTTATTAACTTTGGTTTCGCCCTGTCGGCGACATGTCTTTCTCTTATCAGAAGAGAAAGGCGGCAAAGAGACTGACACCGGGGCGTTTTCTGCTCCAAGTAATCAATCCCTTTTTTAACGCATCAGCTCATACAGCACATCCATGTGCTGAATGAGTTTAAGTCAAACGTCCTGTTTAGCTTTGCTAAAAGGAATGGATGACTTGGGAAAACTTTACGGTGAGATTGTTCGTCCACAATGGGTGATGGTTTTGTTGTTGCTGTATTGGACTAAAGGTTGGTGATCCTTTTTTATTAAAAATCAAAGGCGGAGCAATAAATGCTTTAAGTTATGTGGCTCGTCTATGCTCGTCGGGGCAACTTGATTGTTAATAGCAGTGGTTTCGCCCTGTCGGCGACACGTCTTTCTCTTATCAGAAGAGAAAGGCGGCAAAGAGACTGACACCGGCTCGTTTTCTGCTCCAATCTAAAGCGTCATTTTAAACGCACCATGTCAGGATGGCCGTCCGTGGCCATTCTGACATTATCGCAAACGTCCTGTTTGCGATTGCTAAAATGTCGATTTAGCTTGGGAAAACTTTACGGTGGGGGTGTTCGTCCACAGTGAATAATAGCTTTGTTGTTGAAGTGTTGGATATTGAGCGGTGAGCTCACTACGGATTAATTGCCCATTAATACAAAACATTGAAAACGGTACCATTAATCTCGTTCTACATATTTTGTGAGGGAATGTATTGTTTGATGAATTGGATTATTGTTGTTCTACATACTTTTGATGAAGGCGTTGCGATATAAGTTGGTTTGTATTGTTGCAAACAAAAAGGGCTAACTGGTTCGCACCTGTTAGCCCTTTAGGAATGACAATGCTATGGGATAGCAGTGTCTGAAGTCAGTATTATTCTTCGTCGTAATCGTAGTCTAATTCTTCATCATCAGCTTCTAGTGCGCGTGCACGAGCCTCTTCTCTTTTTGCTAAGAATTTTTCATTTGCTGCTTCTTTAGCGGCTGCTGCTTTTTCTGCTTGTGCATTACGTTCTGAACGACGTTCTGATTTACGTGCGTTAGCTTGCTTTTGTTTCTCTAAAAAGCCAGCTAACTCAGCCGTTGCCCATTCAATGGCCAAGGCTTCAGATGCAAAACCATCTTGTTGTTTTGAAACACTGCTTCTACGAGCACTAACACGACGGGTGATTTCTGCACTCCAGGTATTAGCGTCCTGTTTGATTGTGTAATCGAACTTTTTTTGTTGGGTCATGAGCTATTCCTAGTTTAGACTTGTGGTTATTTTAGGCGCGCGATAGTAACACAGATTAGTTACAATCATCACCGCTTATTTGTTGTTAATTTTTGCCCATTCAAATCCATCATTACTTTTTATCACTGATGGCTTTTTCACTTCTTTTGGCGCGGGTTCTTGTTGCTTTTTATCTTGTGTCGCTAAGATACTGCGTATTAGCTTAGACGTTTCAGGATGTTTGCTACAAAAGGTTTTTAAATATAAAATCTCAACACGGCTTCTCGCCCAAGGTGTTTGACGTAAAAATTTAAGGCAAGATTTTTGAGTCGGGTTATTTAAAAAGCATTTTATCCCTAATTTTTCACCCATCTCTTTCCAGGAATGTTTAGTCTGTAAATCAGTGAGTATTTGAGCTAATTTGATGCCGTATAAAGGGTCATTTGTTTGCATGTGTCATTATCTTATTTATATCGCGTGATTGAGTATGAAGCTTATAGCGTGTCAGCTTACAGCAACTTGAAATTAATGTTTACTTAAATGAAAAGATGGTGCAACTTTTAGTGCATTAGTAACGCTTTTTTAATGCGAATTAGTTCACAATAGGGCGATGAAAACATATGATAGCGCTGAAACTGATAGCAAGAGGTAGTGATGGCTTATATTCCAAGTAATTATAAAAGTTTAGAACACGATTATCGTGATAAAGCATTAAAGTTGTTTCCCTGGGTTTGTGGGAAGTGTACTCGCGAGTTTGTGTATTCAAATCTTAAAGAGTTGACGGTACACCATATGGACCACGATCACAGTAACAATCCTGCTGATGGCAGTAACTGGGAATTGTTGTGTATTTACTGTCATGACCATGAGCATGATAAATATACTCAGGCAGATTTATACGGTAGTCATGTGGAAGCGGGCGATGAAAATGTAGCAACAGCAACTTATAACCCATTTGCTGATCTACTCTCCAAAATGAACAAATAAACGCTCACTTTATTTCAAATCATACAATGGTTATTTTTTGATTATTGTATGATTACTTTTCCCCTGAAAATTTTTTCTAGCCTCTCCTGTATCGACCTTACCCATATCTCTTTGTTATTAATCACACAAATCGTTATTTTGTATTTGAACTATTTATTGGTTTTTTTGCATATTTATTCACTCTGGCTATATATTTTATAAAATTTGGCTATTTACTTTTGTTTTTGTAGTGATATTTTGTTTCGCCTAATTAACACCTTGTTTACATAATTTGATGTAAGTATCTGATGCTATTAAATAAAATTAAGGAAAATATATGCAGGAAGTAGTAGATTTTTTGAACGGTATTATATGGAGCCCTGCGCTCATTTATTTATGTTTAGCGGCGGGATTATTTTATTCAATTCAAACTCGATTTGTGCAAGTTCGATTCTTTAAAGAGATGTACACGTTACTGTTATCAGGAAAAACTTCTTCAAAGGGTATTTCCTCTTTCCAAGCTTTGTCGGTTTCATTATCTGGCCGCGTGGGTACGGGTAATATTGCGGGTGTTGCGGCCGCGATTGGTTTTGGTGGACCTGGCGCTGTATTTTGGATGTGGGTAGTAGCTTTTTTAGGCGCTGCAACGGCTTACATTGAATCAACGTTGGCACAAATCTACAAAGAAGTGGATCAAGGTGAGTATCGTGGTGGTCCAGCTTATTATCTTGAAAAAGTAACTGGTCAGCGTTGGTATGCGGTTATTTTTGCTATTGCTACTATTGCTGCCTGTGGTTTTTTATTACCGGGTATCCAATCTAACAGTATCGGAAATGGTGTTGAAGTCGCATTTGGTACTGGCATGATGATTGAAACGGGTTTAGGTGTGTTCAGTGAAGCTAAAATAATGACCGGTATGGGCATTGTTTTGATGCTTGGTTTTATTATTTTTGGTGGTGTTAAACGTATCGCTAACTTTACTCAAGTTGTTGTGCCATTTATGGCATTAGCTTACGTATTAGTGGTTTTTGTTATTATCGCGTTAAACATCTCTCAATTACCTGATGTATTTATGATGATTATTGGTGATGCATTCAGCCCAATGGCGGGTGTTGGTGCAGCTATTGGTTGGGGTGTTAAACGTGGTGTTTACTCGAATGAAGCTGGTCAAGGTACGGGCCCACATGCTGCCGCTGCTGCTGAAGTTGAGCATCCTGCACAGCAAGGTTTAGTACAAGCTTTTTCTGTATACATTGATACGTTATTGGTTTGTTCAGCTACTGCATTTGTTATTTTAATTACCGGCGCATATAACGTTCACGGCATTGGCGATACATTCTTAATACAAAATGTTGCAACTGAAATAGCGGCAAATGGCCCTGGGTTTACACAATTGGCCGTTGAGCGTGTTTTACCGGGTATTGGTAAACCGTTTATTGCTTTTGCGTTGTTCTTTTTCTCTTTCACTACTATTTTGGCTTACTACTATATTGCTGAAACGAATGTGGCTTACCTTCGTCGTACATTAAAATTACCTGATTTTACTTTCCTATTAAAAGTGGCTTTAATTTCTGCAACTTTTTACGGTACGGTGAAAACGGCTAATCTTGCATGGGGTTTAGGTGATGTTGGCGTTGGTCTAATGGCATGGTTGAATATTTCAGGCCTATTAATTATCTTCTTTATGGGCAGACCTGCTATTAAAGCGTTAAAAGATTACGAGCAACAACATAAGCTACAACCAGAATCGTACACATTTGATCCGCTTAAATTAGGTATTAAAGATGCGACTTTTTGGGAAAATAGATTTTCAAAGAACCAAAACAAGTAATCTTGATAGATTAACCTATCGAGTATAGCTAACTTAGGTTCAATCAATTGAATCGTAAAACCGCCATTTTATTAGATAAAATGGCGGTTTTTTATTTTCTGCATTACGTTGATCTCTGAACCTAAGTCAGTATATTAAGCGCTAACTTTTTATTAAATAATATGACAACAGGATAACCATCATATGACTACTAAAGCACATCAAGTTGAATTAGAAGCAGCAGCATTTCGTCGTTTATTAGCACATTTAGATAGCCGTAAAGATGTACAAAATATTGAGTTGATGAATACGTCTGGTTTTTGCCGTAATTGTTTGTCTAAATGGATGTTAGCAGAAGCTAAAGAGCGCGATATTGAGATGACTGACGATCAAGCTCGTGAGCATATCTACGGCATGCCATACAGTGAATGGAAGGCGAATCACCAATTACCAGCAACACCTGAGCAAATGGCTAAGTTTGAAGCTTTAAACGCTAAAAAGTAGATTTTTAAGTTAAGGTCAAAATGATTAACCTCGAAGGGGTGAAAAGGTTAAAATTAAAATCAAAAGCTAAAAACGTTTAACCACGAAGGCACGAAGGCACGAAGGGTGAAGAAGGTTGGGTTAAAACCTTAATCGCTATATCTAACGTTCGTCTCTGCTCGTTGATGCCTCTTGATGTTTATTCACAGCGTATTTCGCCCTGACGGCGATCTTCTTTCTCTTATCAGAAGAGAAAGAAGCAAAGAGACTGACACCGAGCATTTTCTTATCTAAACCCACCCCTTATTTTTAACGTACCGGCTCTTACGGTACATCCCTGTACCGAACGAACCTAAGACAAACGTCCTGTTTGTCTTTACTAAAATAAGCGGTTGATTTAGGAAAATTTAACGGTGGCCCCTGGTGTCAGACTAGCTGTTATCGTGTTTGGGTAAGGATATTTGTGGATAATAGTTTTTTCTTTAAAATCAAAATCAAGAGCTGTTAACCACGAAGGCACGAAGGGTGGAGAAGGTAAGGTCAAAACCTTTTAAAGTAATCAACAAATTCAATCTTTATACATTTATTGTCTTAGGGTTATATCTTATCTTTGCTGTTTTATCTTTTCTTCGTGCTCTCTGTGCAGCGGAGCGGCTTCGTGGTTGCTTTTGGTTTTTAAGGTCAAAAGCGCTTGACCACGAAGGCACGAAGGGTGAAGAAGGTAAGATCAAAACCTTTTAAAGAATAAAAAACTTACATCTTTTATATCCATTACTTTGAGGTTGTATCTTATTTTTGCTGTTTTAGCCTTTCTTCGTGCTCTCTGTGCAGCGGAGCGGCTTCGTGGTTGCTTTGGTTTTAAGATCAAAGTCAATAGCTGTTAACCACGAAGGCACGAAGGGTGGAGAAGGTAAGGTCAAAACCTTCTAAAGAATAAAAAAATTATGCTTTTTATATCCATTCCTTTAAGGTTTTAGCTTTTCTTCGTGCAGCACAGCGGCTTCGTGGTTGCTTGTGTCTTTATAGCTATATTTCGTTTTCTCGGTCTAACAGTAACTGCCACAATGCTTCGTAATTGAGCATGTTGAGGTGTTTTCTGGTCTGGTTATGGCGCAGCTTATCTTCCGTATTATTATAAGGGCCTGTTGCACACAATTCGCAATAGGCTTCACCTTTATATACCGCTGCACTTAGTTCTTGTTTTAAAGGGTGTTGTTTATTATCACTCCAGACATAAGTAATGCCTTTAGTATCTTTAACATGTTTATCTCGGTCTACGTTGCGCACTTTATAACCTGGGAAAGCATCAATATCGAAGTTATGCCAGCCTAAGTATTCAACATCAGTATTTCTGTGCAATGCGTTCTCGATGTTCCACTCTTTATAGGGTTTTACATCTTTAGAGGTTATGTAGCATAAACGAGCACCATTAGGATCTAAAAAATGTTCAAAAGAATGAATCAAAAACGTCCGTAATAATTGACGATTTAACGTATTGATATGTACTTCTTTACACTTTTCTTGGAATTCTTGATGCGATTTAAAAGCAGGGATAAGCGGGAATTGAAAAATAACCACATCAAAATGATGCTTTTTTAGTGCGCCCCATGAGCTTGGTTCCATCACATCGAAGCCACATAAAACAGGGCATTTTTGTTGTAATAGAGTGTCATAATCATTGACCGCATATTTTGCTAATAAGGTCTCGCTAGCATCAAATACGGTGGCCGTTAAACTTGATGGCTGGTGGTGTGTTAATAATGAGGCAGAAAATGATAGATCACCGTCACCCACTGTTAATACGCGCCATTCTTTATTAATGATCATGTTTTATTCCTATCTGAAAAATCGCGCGCAGTATAACAAATAGAACGCTGAATACTTATTTTTTACGCTTAAATGGAACGGTTTTGGTAGTCTGAATGTCGAGGTCATTGGTGTGGCTGAATTTTACTTAGTAGTTACCTATTAGCAACGTTGTGCCATCTATTAACGGCTTTATGGTTGCGGTTGGTAAACTGAAGATATCGATTTGTGTTATTCACGGATAACCTAAAGCGATAACACTAAAACAGGCTAAATAAATGTATCTAATCAGCCTGTTTTGCGTTTCGGAGTATTATTTTGATTGTTATGCGTCAGAACTTGTTAATAGAGCATCAAACTTGTCGTTGCCACGTAAATTCTCAAAGTCATCTTCCTCGGCTGCTAATTCTCTTAGTGCGGAGCGGCCCTCTATGGCTTTTTCTAAATCGCTGATTGCTTGATCTTCAACTCCTAAACAAGCATAGGCACAGGCTCGTTGGTAAAATGCATCTTGGTTTTTATCATCCATGTCTAACACTCGGTTACAAATACTTAATGCCCAATGGAACTCTTTCATTTCCATTGCTGCATCGGCTTTAGAGGTAAGCGCTTCTAAGTCACCGGGTCTGATTTTTAAAATCGCATCATAGGCTGACATTTTTTGCTCAGGCGTTTGGCTTTTTTGAGCACGTAACCATAGATTGTGTATTTCATTTATTTTTTCAATTTCAATGTGGTTATCTGCAATGCGTAATGTTTTTCTGCGTAACTCTTTCTCTAATCGTTGAAACTTTTCTTCATAGGATTCTGCAATCATTTTAATTTGAGTATTTGCTTTCTTGGTGGTGTTAACGCGGATCTCATGTAATGATTTCCAGCCAAATAAAGCAACTAATGATGCGACACCGGCAATAACATAGAAGAAAAAGTTAACGGTTTGTTCTGCATAACTTAATGATTTATCTGCAACATTTAATTCTCTATCGGTAATTTCAATGGTGAGGCGACGTTCTAAATCTTGTAAATCATGTCGAGTGGCTTTTAGCTCATCAAGAATATAGCGTTCGACCAAGGCTTTTTCAGAAAAGCTAGGGGTTGCGGTATTATTGGTTTTTGATGCGACGGCAGCCAATGATTGCTCTTGTATTTCATTCACAGAGGCTTCATCTACTGATTTTACGTCCGCCCAGCTAACAGTTGAAATGATGCTGCAGAATGACAGTAACAGTGCTTTTCTTGACATGATTTCTTATTCCTTTGGATCTCTTTAAGTAATCTGAAAGTATGACCTATGTCTATATTTTTACAATAGCCAAGGGTAACATTTATCTTGAATTTACGATTAATTACGGGTTGAATAGCTAACCCATTCCTATAGTGAGAATCAACAATGCAAGAGCCTGAAAATAATCAACAAAAGTGGCTATCTGGTTTTATGAAAGAAACCTTCAAAGAGCAAAAAAGAACCCGTCGTTGGGGGATATTTTTTAAACTGTTAACTTTTACCTATTTATTTGTCGCACTTTTTTTATTTATGAATACGGGAGTGTTGGATAAAGAGAAGAAGAATCAACAACCTCATACCGCGATGGTGGTGGTGAATGGTGTTATTGCTGCTGATGAAGAAGCCAACGCTAATAATATTGCGAGTGCCTTAAGAGCGGCTTTTAAAAATGAACAATCAAAAGCGGTAATGTTAGTGATTAATAGTCCCGGCGGTAGTCCAGTGCAATCCGGTTATGTTAACGATGAAATAAAACGCTTACGTGGCATTTATCCTGATAAAAAATTATATGCTGTGATTGCCGAGTTAGGTGCGTCGGGTGGTTATTACATGGCGGTAGCGGCCGACCAAATTTATGCTGATAAATCTAGTTTAGTGGGTTCTATTGGTGTGACTGCATCGAGTTTTGGATTTGTTGATTTGATGGAGAAAGTGGGCGTTGAACGTCGTCATTATACTTCTGGTGAACATAAAGCATTTTTGGACCCTTTTTCACCGGCTAAAGCGGAGGAAGCTGAGTTCTGGCAAGGGGTGTTAGACAGTACCCATAAACAGTTTATTAAAGTAGTTGAAGAAGGCCGTGGCGATCGTTTAGTTAAGGATAATAAAGATCTTTATTCTGGTTTGATCTGGAATGGTGAACAAGCTTTAGCATTAGGTTTGATTGATGGTTTAGGTAGCCCTGGTTATGTTGCAAGAGAAGTGATTAAAGCGGAAGAGATTGTTGATTATTCATTTAAGGAATCAAAATTAGAAAGCTTTACTAAAAGCCTTGGTTTATCAATCGGTGAAGGTTTAGGGGAGTTGCTTAGCACATCAAGCGGTTCGCTAACGTTAAGGTAAAGTGATTTTTAAACATAAAGCTAAAAGTGGCAAGGTTAAAATAAAAAGCGATTAACCACGAAGGCACGAAGGGTAAAGAAGGTAAGATCAAAATTTTTGTGACTCATTAAATTGATTGATTTTGGTTGTTATCTAACTTTCGTCTTTGCTCGTTGAGGCATCTTGATGTTTATTTACAGCGTATTTCGCCCTGACGGCGATCTTCTTTCTCTTATCAGAAGAGAAAGAAGCAAAGAGACTGACACCGAGCATTTTCTTATCTAACCCAATAGTTTATTTTAACCGTACCAGCTCTTACGACACATCCCTGTGCTGAACGAGCTTAAGACAAACGTCCTGTTTGTCTTTACTAAAATAAACTGTTGGCTTAGGAAAATTTAACGGTGGGATGTCCTTGCCGCCGTTGCGCTAGGGTGCTTTGCAGATAATAGTTTCTTTGTTTAAAGTCAAAAGCGACAAGCGTTTAACCACGAAGGCACGAAGGATAAAGAAGGTAAGATTTAAGTCCGTTAGTTTTTTGGCCTTTATTTTTTAGCTTTTCTTCGTGTTCTCTGTGCAGCGGAGCGGCTTCGTGGTTGCTTTGGTTTTAAGATCAAAGCGAAAATAAAAAGCGGTTAACCACGAAGGCACGAAGGGTGGAGAAGGTCAGATCAAAACCTTTATGAGTAATCAAAAAACTCAATCTTTATACATTTATTGTCTTAGGGGTTTATCTTATCTTTGCTGTTTTATCTTTTCTTCGTGTGCACTGTGCAGCGGAGCGGCTTCGTGGTTGCTTTGGTTTTAAGATCAAAATCAAAAGCTGTTAACCACGAAGGCACGAAGGGTGAAGAAGGTAAGATCGAAACCTTTTAAAGAATAAAAAAACTTACATCTTTTATATCCATTACTTTGAGGTTGTATCTTATCTTTGCTGTTTTAGCCTTTTTTCATGCTCTCTGTGCAGCGCAGCGGCTTCGTGGTTTCTTTGGTTTTTAAGGTCAAAAGCGGTTAACCACGAAGGCTCGAAGGGTGAAGAAGGTAAGGTCAAAACCATTTAAAGAATAAAAACCTTATGCTTTTTATATCCATTGCTTTGAGGTTGTATCTTATCTTTGCTGTTCTAGCTTTTCTTCGTGTGCTCTGTGCAGCGTAGAGGCTTTGTGGTTGCTTGAGTCTTTTGAATCTAAATCAAGCAACCGCTTACTTATTTAATCAATGGCTTTTAGAGTGGCTTTTAATAGTGACCAGTAATTATCTACTGAGGCTATGTGTACTTTCTCATCGGGGCTGTGTGGGAATTTAATCGTCGGACCAAATGAAATCATATCCCAGTGCGGGTATTTGTCGCTGAATAAACCACATTCTAATCCTGCGTGTATGACCATTGTTTTAGGCTTTTTATCAAATAAGCGTTGATACTCGTTCTCCATGGTTTTATATATTGTCGATTGCTTATTGGGTGTCCAACCTGGGTAATTTCCTTCCTTTGCTACACGAGCATTGAACTGTTGAAAATGCTCTGCCATTAAATCGGCTTGATGTTGCTTGTCAGCTTCTACTTGTGAACGAACTAATACTTGAATGGCAAAATGATTCACCGCACCGGTTTTTTGTGTGATCACGCCTAAGTTACTTGACGTTTCTACTACATTAGGAAAGTTATCATCCATCGCAAATACGCCGTTTCTACAGGTCAGTAATGCTTTTAGTAAATTTTCATGACTACTGTGTGTTAAAACTGAACTCGGTAATGCGCAAGATTTAATACTAAGTGTAAAATTACTCTCACTTTCTTTGAATTTATCATTAAGTTTAATTTTTAAGGTACTGATTACTGTATCAATACTATTTTGATATTGCTGATCACAAACTATTACTGCGGTCGCTTCACGAGGAATCGCATTACGTAAGCTACCGCCGGAAAATGAAGAGATTAAAAAGGGTGCTGCGTCTAAGTCATCAAGTATCGATGCTAATTCTTTAATCGCATTGGCACGGCCTAAATTGATATCTACGCCGGAATGGCCGCCTTTAAATCCTGAAATAGTGATTTCATAGGCGCTGTCTGCACTATCTGGTTCCATTTTTTCAAAGGGGAGCAATACGTTAACATTTACTCCGCCTGCACAGCCCACGTATAATTCACCTTCTTGCTCTGAATCGGTGTTGATTAAAATTTTTCCGTTCAATACGCCTGCTTCTAAACCAAATGCACCGGTCATGCCTGTTTCTTCATCGGTGGTGATCAATACTTCAATAGGACCATGTTCGAGGCTGTCATCATCTAAAACAGCTAAACAAGAGGCCATACCTACGCCATTGTCTGCGCCTAAAGTTGTATTGTCTGCACGTAACCATTCTCCATCTACAATTGGAATGATTGGATCGGTTAAAAAATCATGCACTTTATCATTATTTTTTTGCGGCACCATATCTAGGTGACATTGTAGGATTACAGGGGTTTTGTCTTCAAACCCTTTAGAAGCTGATTTTTTAAGTATTAAATTGCCTATTTTGTCCATTTCACAGTCAATATTTTTTGATTGTGCCCAATTAGTAATCCAATCAGTTAATTGCTTTTCATGCTTAGAAGGATGAGGGATTTCGCATATTTTTTCAAAGAATGACCAGACTGGTGCAGCGTGATGTGATTGTAATTGTTGCATAAATAGACCTTTTACCACTTTAAAGAAGAATAACCTCAGTTTTACTTAGTTTGATTTTCAATCAATTTACGTTACAATAACATTGATCTAAATCAATTTATCTATTTTAAGTTAAGGAAGTTACCGTGTCAGAAGAAAATTTTAAAGACCCATATAGCCTACGTCATTTTCTTGGTTTATTGGTTGTGTTTTTGATCCCAACCTTGCCAGCTACTTTAACTTTAATTAAAGTACTGTCTTAAAAATCAAACGGTTATTGATTGATTAAACTATATTCAGTAACCGTTATTTCCCCTCAACGCTACTCTTCTTTATCTCCACTGTCATTAATTTCTAGCTGTTCAAGCACTAAAATAAACGAAACTTGATCTCCGTAACTTTTCTAGCATTTGCTAACATATTTATAGTGATAAATGAATTGAGATTTATGTAATTTTTTTTATAAAAAATTAAAAATTAAATGGCCAACGTCACAGAAGATCTATAAAATACGCGGAATTTGCCAAATTTTACTATTTTCTGGTGAAAAAATGCTCTGCATGGCCTCACTCAGATTATATAAATTTTTATTTATTTGCTATTCATGGAGGTTAACTTGAGTCATTCTGCCATACTGGTATTGGAAGATGGGACTGTTTTTAAAGGCGTATCAATTGGCGCTCATGGGAGTTCTGTTGGTGAGGTTGTTTTCAACACGTCAATGACAGGCTACCAAGAAATTCTGACTGATCCATCCTATGCACGACAAATCGTTACACTCACTTACCCCCACATCGGCAACACCGGCACTAACGACGAAGACGAAGAATCCCCATCAATTCATGCATGTGGTCTTGTTATTCGTGATTTACCTCTTCTAGCAAGCAACTTCCGTAGTCAAGCATCTTTAAGCGAATACTTAACCACACGTAATGTAGTGGGTATTGCTGATATCGATACACGTAAACTAACGCGTATTTTACGTGAAAAGGGCGCGCAAGCAGGTTGTATCATTGCTGGTGAAAATATCGATGAAGCTGCTGCACTGGCACAAGCTAAAGCTTTCCCTGGCTTAAAAGGGATGGACTTAGCTAAAGAAGTGACAACTGCAGAATCATTTGAATGGTCACAAGGTAGCTGGACGTTAACAGGCGGTTTACCAGAGCCGAAAACAGATTGTAAATACCATATTGTTGCCTATGACTATGGTGTTAAACGTAATATTTTACGTATGTTAGCTGACCGCGATTGTAAGTTAACCGTGGTACCTGCACAAACACCTGCATCTGAAGTGTTAGCAATGAATCCAGACGGTATCTTCTTATCTAATGGCCCTGGTGACCCAGAACCATGTACTTACGCGATTGAAGCAATCCAAGAAATTCTGAAAACTGATATTCCAGTATTTGGTATCTGTTTAGGGCATCAATTACTTGCATTAGCAAGTGGTGCAAAAACTGTGAAAATGAAATTTGGTCATCACGGTGCTAACCATCCTGTGAAAGATTTAGAACGTGATGTTGTTATGATCACTGCACAAAATCATGGTTTTGCGGCTGATGCAGCAACGTTACCGGCAAATTTACGTGCGACGCATGTGTCATTGTTTGATGGCTCATTACAAGGTATTCATCGTACTGATAAAGCGGCATTTAGTTTCCAAGGTCATCCGGAAGCGAGCCCTGGCCCACATGATGCAGCGCCTTTATTTGATCACTTTATTGAATTGATTGAACAGTACAAAAACGCTTAGTTAATCAGAACACTTGTTTTCGAATACATAGAACAGATATTAAAGGTAATTCAGATGCCAAAACGTAATGACTTAAAAACTATCCTCATCATTGGTGCTGGACCGATTGTTATCGGTCAAGCCTGTGAGTTTGATTACTCAGGTGCACAAGCTTGTAAAGCGTTAAAAGAAGAAGGTTACCGTGTTGTCTTGGTAAACTCTAACCCTGCAACCATCATGACTGATCCAGAAATGGCCGATGCTACTTATATCGAACCCATTCACTGGCAAGTCGTTGAAAAAATTATCGCTAAAGAGCGTCCATGTGCAGTATTACCAACAATGGGTGGCCAAACGGCACTTAACTGTGCATTAGAGCTTGAAGAAAAAGGTATTTTAGCGAAATACAATGTTGAGATGATTGGCGCTACAGCGGATGCGATTGATAAAGCTGAAGACCGTAGTCGTTTTGATACAGCAATGAAGAAAATTGGGCTTGAATGTCCACGTGCTGGTATCGCACATACAATGGAAGAAGCTTACGGTGTATTAGACATGGTTGGTTTCCCTTGTATTATTCGTCCATCATTTACGATGGGTGGAACGGGCGGCGGTATCGCGTATAACCAAGAAGAGTTTGATGATATTTGTTCAAACGGTTTAGACCTTTCTCCAACAAGTGAATTATTGATCGATGAATCATTAATCGGTTGGAAAGAGTATGAAATGGAAGTGGTTCGCGACAAAAATGATAACTGTATCATTGTTTGTGCGATTGAAAACTTTGACCCAATGGGGATTCATACGGGTGACTCAATTACCGTTGCACCAGCGCAAACACTAACAGATAAAGAATACCAATTAATGCGTAATGCTTCTTTAGCAGTTTTACGTGAGATTGGTGTTGAAACTGGCGGTTCCAACGTACAGTTTGGTATTAACCCTGCCGATGGCCGTATGGTACTGATTGAGATGAACCCACGTGTATCACGTTCATCTGCTTTAGCATCAAAAGCAACGGGTTTCCCAATTGCTAAAATCGCTGCAAAACTTGCGATTGGTTACACACTTGATGAATTGCAAAATGATATTACTGGCGGTAAAACACCAGCATCATTTGAACCAACAATCGATTACGTTGTAACTAAGATCCCTCGTTTTAACTTTGAGAAGTTTGCTAACTCAAACGATCGTTTAACGACACAAATGAAATCAGTTGGTGAAGTCATGGCGATTGGCCGTAACCAACAAGAATCATTACAAAAAGCACTTCGTGGTTTAGAAGTTGGCGCTGATGGTTTCAGCCCAATGGTTGATTTAAACGATGCTGGCGCAAAAGACAAAGTATTATACGAACTACGTGAAGCTGGTGCTGAGCGTATTTGGTACATCGGTGATGCATTCCGTTTAGGTATGACGATGGAAGAAATTCATAATATCACCATGATCGATAATTGGTTCCTAGTTCAAATCGAAGATTTAATCCTTGAGGAGAAAAAACTAGCTGAAGGTGGTTTACGTTCTTTAGATGCTGACACATTACGTAAACTAAAACGTAAAGGTTTTGCCGATAGCCGTATCGCTTCTGTAATTGGCTCATCTGAAACTGAAGTACGTAAATTGCGTGAGAAGTTTAATCTACATCCAGTTTACAAACGTGTTGATACCTGTGCTGCAGAGTTTTCATCTGATACTGCTTATATGTATTCAACATACGATGAAGAGTGTGAAGCTAACCCAACTGATAATGAAAAAATCATGATCATTGGTGGTGGTCCTAACCGTATCGGTCAAGGTATTGAATTTGATTACTGTTGTGTACATGCTGCGATGGCAATGCGTGCAGACGGCTACGAAACGATTATGGTTAACTGTAATCCAGAGACAGTTTCAACGGATTACGATACCTCTGACCGTTTATACTTTGAATCAATCACCCTTGAAGATGTACTTGAAATCGTACGTGTTGAAAAACCGAAAGGTGTTATTGTGCAATACGGTGGTCAAACACCACTTAAATTAGCACGCGCACTTGAAGCCGCTGGCGTACCAATCATCGGTACTTCACCTGAAGCGATTGACCGCGCAGAAGACCGCGAACGTTTCCAACAAGTGGTAGAGCGTTTAGGCCTTAAACAACCTGAAAACGATACAGTTACAACACTTGAACAAGCTGTTACTTCAGCAACACGTATTGGTTATCCATTAGTTGTACGTCCTTCTTATGTATTAGGTGGTCGTGCGATGGAAATCGTCTATGACGAAACTGATTTACGTCGTTACTTTAAAGAAGCTGTGAGTGTTTCTAACGAATCTCCTGTTCTTCTTGACCGTTTCCTAGATGATGCAATTGAAGTTGATATCGATGCAATCTGTGACGGTACTGATGTTGTTATCGGTGGCATCATGGAGCATATTGAACAAGCGGGTGTCCACTCTGGTGACTCTGCATGTTCATTACCGGCTTATACATTAAGTGTTGAAATTCAAGATGAAATGCGTGGTTACATTAAAGCCTTAGCATTAGAGCTAGGTGTTGTTGGTTTAATGAACACGCAGCTTGCTGTTAAAGATAACGAAGTTTACATGATTGAAGTAAACCCTCGTGCTGCACGTACCGTTCCATTTGTATCTAAAGCGACTGGTGTGCCAATTGCTAAAATCGGTGCAAGTGTGATGGCGGGTAAAACACTGAAAGAACTTGGTATTACTGAGGAAGTTATTCCACCGTATTACTCTGTTAAAGAAGTAGTATTACCGTTTAACAAATTCCCAGGCTCAGATCCAATCCTAGGCCCAGAAATGCGTTCTACCGGTGAAGTGATGGGTGCAGGAGCAACCTTTGCTGAAGCGTATGCAAAAGCTGAACTTGGTTCAACTAAAGAAGTGCCTGAAATTGGCCGCGCATTAATCTCTGTACGAAACAGCGATAAAAAGCGTGTTGCTAAACTTGCGCAAACAATGTTGGACTTAGGTTTCGAGCTAGATGCAACGCACGGCACCATGATCGTGTTACAAGATGCAGGTATCAATGCTCGCCTTGTGAATAAAGTAAGCGAAGGTCGTCCGCACATTCTTGACCGTGTTAAAAACAGTGAATATAAATACATTGTGAACACAACAGAAGGGCGTATTTCTATTGAAGATTCGCGTCAGCTACGTCGTGCAGCATTACGTTACAAAGTAAACTACACTACAACGCTAAACGGTGCATTTGCAACTTGCCGCGCTCATACTGCTGACCCAACAGCACCAGAAGCAACAGTAAGTTCAGTACAAGAGCTACATAAACAAATTAATGGTTAATTATTTATTTGATAATTAATAATCTAGTTTAAATAGCTAACAAGAAGCCACTCAATTGAGTGGCTTTTTTTGGTTATTAGTAAGTGATTTACTCAAATTACTTACTAATAACCAAAATAAATACCTACAAATTTCCCTTCTGATAAGCAAGATATAAATTCAATAAACTAGAGATTTGTCATAATTTTTGCTGTATTTTATTTGTTTGTATGTGACCTATTATTGATATTTTGGCCGATTTTGTTGATAAAAGAGAATAAAAGCCTAGGTTAAATTTATGGAGTGTTGTAGAACAGTTTTTAGATAGATAAATACATTTTGGTCTATTTTGAAGAAACTTATGTATATATCAGCTAAACAAAGGTCGATGAATTTGGCTATGTTTAAAGTTGGAGAGTGTATGAAAGTGTTCTTAATTTTTATTTTATTAACATGCATTAGTTCATGCTCTGTCATCAAAGTATCTTCAAATGATGACGTTAACATTACTCGAAAATTTGGGTTTGTTAATGTGATTAATGCCCCTAATGAAGGTATGTATACCGAACATTATTTTCTAGGTATTGGATTAGTAGATAGTGATTTTGTAATCGGCTATCAAAATGCCAAAAAATTAAGTCTGCCAAAAGACGCCTGCGCTATCTTCATCGATAACAAGTCCAAGATTAAAAGCTCCACTTTACATTACCTTAAAAAAATTAATTGCACCTTTATCTATCTAAACGAGGAGTAAATTATGAACATAAAACTATGTACTTTGATCACTTTTTCATATGTCAGCCTTATGGGGTGTTCGCTGGGGCAGGATAGTGTTTTATTTGTAACTAAAACATCGGTAGCTATCGATATAGATACAAACCCACTTACTTTTGATGTTGGTTATGGTCGATATGAGGGAAGTATTGCGCCAGTCGCTGAAGATGGTCAAATACTTCCTTTATTGGCTAGCGTTAACGCAGAAAGCACTATAAGTTCTGATGTTTTTGGTGCAGGAGTTAGTCAAAATTTTGGAGTTGGTAATGCAGCTGTCATCATGAGTCAGTATTTAGGTACGGACTCGAATCCAATCGAGAATAAATCAGATAATTTTTCTCAACTTATTGATAAACCTGCCAGCATAAAAGGCACGATAAACGACAATACTAAACGTTACTTTTTTGGCACCAAAACAACTCTGGGTTTTACTACTAGCTTTGCACCTGAAAGAGGCTACACGCCAGACAGTATTTCACTTGGGTATAAGCGAAAAGAACTTGCCTATGTGCCAATTAAGCAAAATGGGGAGGAAATATCAATTCCATCAATGATAGCTACAACCGGTACTTCTGCGAATGCGGACATAAATAATTCAGGCTTCTCAATCAGTCAGTTTTATGCAACGGGTAAAGCAGCGAGTTATTTAGCTGCAAATCCTACCATTAGAAATTCTGTTATTACTAAAATTATTGGTGACGATGAAATTGATAAAAAATTTGCAGAAGCACGGATAAAAGCAGAAGAAAAAACTATTGCTGAAATTAACGCACAACGGAAATTAGGGAAGGAAGTTTCATTAAAGGCTAACAATATCATTGATAATTTTTCTACTGTTCAACAATTAGACAGTGCACTTAAAACAATGATTGAAATGGGGATTGCTCAGTCCGATGAAAAATTCGGTGATAATATGTCCTTAGTCGAGAAAAAATCACTTTTAAAAAAACAAACTGTATCTCTTGGTGATAAATCAAAAATTGTAAAAATCGAGAAATGGATATCTAATAACAGTTAATTAAAGGGGGTCATCATGCCTATTAATAATGTAGAAGTAGTTATTTCACAGCAGAGTAAAGTAGAAATTCAATCAGCACTTGATATGATTAATGAGCATAGTGGAGTAGTAAAAAAGTTAATAATAGAAGATCAAATAATTGATGATATATCAGTGTCTGTTTTAAAAATATTAGTTGAGACTTAGATGGTGTAGTAGCTGGGGGGAAGTCGCTATACTTTAAATATGCTAATTAGCAGATTGCTCAACGATTTATTATTTAATTTTAATGCTAAATAATTAATTAAAATTGAGTGGTATTTATATTAAATAATTCTGCTTTTTATGCAGAAATATTAGTGACTACCAATTAGTACTAGGATGGAAGGAGATAAAATTTTATGCCTGAACTCGATATTGCATTTAAAATAAGTGATCAAATAATAACTTTTTGGCAGTTTTACGTTGCAGGTATTGCGAGCTTGGTTGGCTGGGTTTTTTCCAGAAATAATGCTTGGGCAAGACAAAAGCGTATTGGCGTTGGTATATCTGCTGCCATCTTCTTATCGTTCAGTTTTGGAGCCTTATATAAAACAATTAACAGTTTGACAAAAATAGTTAATATTTTAGATTCCAAATGCACTGCTTCTATAGCTAATATTGATTACGAGGTATATAAAGCAACACTTGAAAGATTAGAGCAGGGAGGCCTTTTATTAAACCTTGGCTTTCACTTATTAGCTGATTTTATTGTGCTTTATTTAATTTTTATTGTGTCAAAAAATGATCCTATAACTGGCCGATAAAATATACTTATAAATGGATCGAACAGTCAAAATATTTTGATTGTTGATTTTTAGCCTTCCTGTATTACAAGAAAACTCTCTACTGATAGTTAATTTGCTTATTAAGTTATTTAACCATTTTATTTTGACTCATACCTGTTAAAGCACATACATTACTGCCACTTTTATCTTACCTGTGGCAATTATGTTTTTTGTAACAGGTGCACTTTATACTTGGGGTATAAAAGGTGGAACTGAGAAAACGAACCAGGAACTACATATTAAAGAGCCAATTAAAGTAGAACTGACAGAGCTTGTTGCATTGACAAAAAATGAATTACAAAAACAAGATGTAGGGTTGCCATCAGGTAACGCGAAAATTAAAAAAATAGGTTCTTCTTTTCAGCTAGAATGGAGTGGTTCAACCGTTAGTGTTGTTTTAGCGCCTAATTTCAGCCTTTAAATTATTACATTAACCATAGAAAATGCTAGCTGGTATCGACAGCTTGTACAGCTACACAAAGCAAAAGGTAGTACTCCTTTTAAAGTCTATGCGACTGCGTTTGCCATTGCTTTACTGTTACTAATTATCTCTGGTTTTTTGATGGCATTACAAATGCCAAAGTTACGTCAGCTAACACTCATTTCTGCTTTGCTCAGCATTGCATTATTTGTTGCCATGGTGATAAGCAGTTAAGTTTTTTTATAAATAATATGTTGATAACTCATTTCAAGTCTATCAACGTTTGCTATTTGTCATAACAACGCCATCTTTTGGCTATTTCACTTTATAGATTTAAGGAAGGCTCAATCAGACAGCCAAGTTGAGTTCAATTGTCGGTAGCCTGAACCTTGGATAGTCAGTAGTCAAGTTCTGGGAAGTGCTGGAAATCTATAAGCTTTGGCTGATGATTATTTATAAACTATCTTTTAAAGATGCATATTGTTGCACTTGGAGGTAGTTTGTCATGACTCAATCTCGCTAATCACCAGTTTCCCTGTCTGATATGCCTTTGTATCATTGTATTTCGCATTTGTTCACCATGTTTTGTTGTGTGGTGGAAGTCGTTACTTTATATGTCCTGTTCAACTTCTATCTTAGTCAATTGTTGTTAATAATTAGTGCATTTTTATCCAATTCACCTCTAATCTATTATCTCCCTTTAGTTGATGCAGGTCTTATCTTTGACATAAATATTACCTTTGTCATGTTTATGTCATACTATTTTGCTTATATTGATTCTCTTATTTGGTATTACTTTTTTAGTTATAACAGACATCTATGGAGAGAATAATGCAAATTTCAAATTGTAGGTCACTAATTGCAGTCGGTTTTACCTTATGTGTAACAGCACAATCAGTGAATGCTGAAACACTTCGCTTATTGACATGGGGTGGTTATGCGCCAAAAGCTGTTGTTGATATGTTTAAAGCTGAAACTGGAATAGATGTTGAGGTGACTAAATCTAACAATGAAGACATGATTGCGAAACTTTCTGCTACTCGTGGTGGCGGCTTTGACCTAGTTCAACCTAGCCAAGATAGGATCGCCAGCGCACAAGCTGAGTTTAATATCTATAAACCGATTGATTTATCCAAGATAGATAATAGTTTGTTTGTAACGAGTATGCTTGATTCAACATTGAAGTCATCAATGTATGACGGTAAACCCTATGGCGTGCCGCATATTTGGGGTACTTCTGGTTTAATTGTAAACTCTGAAAAAGCAGCTGATGTAAAAGATTATGCAGACCTATGTAACGATGCTTATAAGGGCAAAGTGACTTATCGTTTGAAACGTCCTACTTTAATTGCTTTTGCATTTTCAATGGGCTTAGACCCATTTGCAGCTTATAACGACCCTGCAGAATATGAAAAAATTATGTTACAAGTGCAGGATAAGTTAATCAGCTGTAAAGGTAACGTTAAGGCTTACTGGTCAGGTGGCGATGCCATGAAAAATTTAATGCGTAGCGATGAAACTGTTGCTGCTATGGCGTGGGATGCAGGTGGTTGGCAGTTAAATGATGATAATAAAGCGATTAACTTTATTGCCCCAACATCGGGGGCATTGGGCTGGATCGATGCATTTGTAATACCGCGTAAAAGCAAAAATGAAGCGGCTGCTTATAAATGGATAAATTTTGTTATGCAACCAAAAATAGCGGCGTTGATCACTGACTCTGCAGGTAATTTCACTGCCTCAAAAGGGGCTGATGAATTCGTGAATGCACCATTAAGAGCTAAGTATCAATCAAGCTTTGATACGGCGTCTGTTGATAACATTAAATGGTATCCACCTGTGCCTGCTGGCTTAGAAATGATTGAAGGTAAAGTATTGGACCGCGTTAAAGCAGCAAAATAGCCCTCAGTTTTTTAATTCGTCTTATTTAGGTGTAACCTTGGTTGCACCTAAATTTTTATTTAATGTAAAACCAATTCAATTTTTAATTAGGAATTCATTTGCTTAATCATACGGATTTTGATTTGCAATGCACTGATATCGTCAGACAGTTTGATGATTTCACTGCCGTTGACCAAGTCTCCTTTGCCATCAAAAAGGGCAGTTTCTTTTCTATTCTAGGGCCTTCTGGATGTGGTAAAACAACTCTATTACGCATGCTAGCGGGATTTGACGACCCGACATCGGGTGATATTTTTATCAAAGGTAAATCGGTGGTGGGCGTTGCGCCTAATAAGCGCCCGGTCAATATGGTTTTTCAGCACTTAGCACTCTTCCCTAATATGAATGTGTCAGAAAATATTGCCTATGGTTTGCATCGCCAAGGGATTAATAAAGTTGAAATCAAACATAAAGTAGAGCAAGTGTTAGCGCGTGTTAACCTTAGTGGCAGTGGCGAAAAGAAAATAGCACAATTATCTGGCGGACAAAAACAGCGGATAGCGATTGCGAGATGCTTGGTGCTGAATCCTGATGTTCTGTTACTGGATGAACCTTTAGGGGCCTTAGACCTGAAGTTGCGTGAGCACATGAAAGTAGAACTAAAAAAACTGCAACAGGAGTTCGAAACCACTTTTGTTTATATTACCCATGACCAATCTGAAGCGTTGGTGATGAGCGATCAGGTTGCGGTGATGAATCATGGGCAATTTCAACAAGTAGGTGATCCTCAGCAGTTATATTTTCAACCAGATAATGCCTTTGTAGCAGGTTTTGTTGGTGATAGTAATAAGTGGTCAGCTAAGGTAATGGATATTTTATCAGATTCATTACAGGTAAAAACAGCATCTGGCTTAGTGTTACAAGTACAAAAACCTGAGAATAAAACGTTTATTATTGGTTCAGAGGTTGAGGTGTTTATACGCCCTGAAGCTATCCATATTTCGCCGATGTTAGAATCTAAAGTAGAAAGCACTCAATTACAAACGAATCAATTACATACTAATCAACTACATAGCAAAGTTAACAATATTTTATTTGATGGTGCAAATAGTCAGTTGTTAGTAGAAGAGCAAACCTCTAGCGAAGAGATAAAAGTTAAGCTGCCACAAACTGCTGAATTTATGCACTTAAAGAAAGGCGATAAATTACAAATTTCATTTCCTATGCAGCAAGTTAACGTTTTTCCTAAAATACAGGACAAATGAATAGATGGCCATTAAAGGAAAATCAAACACACCGCTTAAATTAGGCTTACTGTTACTGCTTTGCCCGTTATTACTATGGCTAGTATTGTTAGTTATTTTGCCGCAGTTGACCATGCTGAATATTTCATTGCAAGAGCGTGTTGCACCACGCATCTATGAATATGGTTTGAGTAACTATATTGAATTTTTTACTGAGCCTCTTTATTGGAACACTTTTCTGCGCACTGCTGTGATGTCAATAATTGCCACTATATTAACGTTAATCATCGCTTTTCCAATCTCTTACTACATCGCCAAGATGTTACGAGGTCGTGCCAAGGGCTTGTTGTTGGTGCTTTGTTTGGTTCCATTTTGGGTGAGTGAGTTAGTCAGAACTTATGGCTGGATGATTCTGTTACGTGAAAGTGGTGTGATAAGCTCTTTTTTACAATATATAGGCTTTACGGAAGGGCCGATTGAGTTTCTATATACCGATGCCACCATTATGTTAGGGCTAGTTTATAGCAGTATGCTGTTTATGGTTGTGCCGTTAACATCGACCTTAGAAAGTCTTGATGATAGTTATATTGAAGCGGGATATGATTTAGGCGGCAACGGATTATCTGTGTTTTGGCACATTATTGTGCCGCATGCTAAACCTGCCATCGTATCTGGCTGCATTGTGGTCTTTATGCTTACGCTGGGTAATTATTTAACGCCTATTTTATTGGGTGGTAAATCAAGTTTATGGTTCACTGAGCAAATATTTACGCAATTTATTACGCGGTTTAATTGGCAACAGGGCTCGGCATTTGGTGTTCTATTGTTAAGTATTTCTTCTTTGATTGTTTGGCTTGGGTTGAAACTTAGCCGTCAATCATTCAGCAAAGTGATGTCCTAGGAGACGTAATATGATCCCATCGATTCCGCAGTCAGCACTGTTTAAGTCTAGTTTTAGGATATATGCTTTTATATTTTTTACTTTTTTAATGGCTCCTTTAGTGGTTGTTGCTGTATTTGCGTTCAATGACAGTATGTTTCCCTCTCTCCCTTGGCATGGTTTTACCTGGGATTGGTTTTTCTCTGATCAAGAGCCGATGCTAGGGTTATTTCACGACCCTCAGTTATATCAATCAATTGCAACCAGCTTTCTAGTTGCAACTTGCACGACGGTTTTGGCTGTTGCGTTAGCCGTTAATAATGCTTTTTTGTTTGAACGGGCAACATTTCGAGGAAAAAGTGTTTTATATATGTTGATGTTATTACCTTTGGTAATACCTGGAGTTATTTTAGGCGTATCGATTTTAATCATGAGTTCAAGTATTGCTAATTATTTTGATGATGTATGGGCAATCGATATTGAATTGTTGAGGCCAGGTTTAACATTGGTAGTAATTGGTCAATTTGCTTTTATTACCACGATTTGTACCTTAATTGTTGCTGCCAGATTGCGCAGCTTTGATTTAAGTTTAGAGGAAGCTGCTTTGAACTTGGGAGCCACTAAATTACAAGCAATACGTACAATTACTATTCCGTATTTATTACCTGCAATTATTGGCGCTGCCGTGATCAGTTTTTTAATGTCTTTCGAAAATTTCAATACGACCTTGATGTTAGTTGGCTCAGATAGTCCTTTAACAATCACACTTTATGACCGTCTCAGAGAGGGCGCGACACCGGTGATTAATGTTGTTTCATTATTGTTAATGTTAACAAGTGTGGTATTGGCATTAGGTAATTACTTTTTATCAGGTCGGAAAAGTACTGCTGAATAAAAAAAGTGGGTGCTTTTCTTCCGCGTAAGGTGTCTTCAGTGCAAGGTAAAAGTTGTCAGGTTAGTCGTTGTCGCCATATTGAATCAGGCTTTAAAAGCTTTGCTTGGCGTTTTATTACGATTCTGCTAGTTAGAACCGTTTGAATTTTATTCGCTATGGTTTTGCGTTATCGGCGGTTGACTTTCTTAATCTAAAAAATGAGCAAATAAAATTACACTGCACTTGTTGTAACATCGTCTAATAAAATAATGCCTCATAAGTGATTACATTATTCACTTCATTGACACAATTAATAACTCCGCCGGCACAGGGGGGCACTTATAAAACAATTTCTTTTCGACAGTCATTTACTTCCACACCTAAAAAAGAGCCTAATAGCTCAGCATCTTGTAGCAACTGCTGTTGATCGTTGTGGTTTAAAATATTAATTCTTCGTCCATGTTCAGTTAATAAATTCAATTCAAAACAGGCGTAGTTTAATGCATGTTTACGTTGAATAACTTTGTTATTTATTTGCAAAGAAATAATGTTTTGCAGTTTAACGTCGCGGTCTTTATGGTTATTAAACAAACCGGTTTTTCGATCAAAACTGACTCGACTTAGAAATGGTTGAATTAATGAGATGCCGAAAGTGCTTATAGCAATACCAAATCCCCCAAGAAAAATGGCAAAGTCATATTTGTTTAAAACCATTAATTGGTAAGTTGCAAGGCTCATTAAAAATATCCCCACAACAATATAAATGACACAAAATAACATGGCAGTGATAGTCGGGCGCAAAAAAGCAATATCATCAACCACAAGCACTTTGTGTGATAAAAATTTAGGGCCGTCTCGCAGTAATGTGCGCGTTAAATCAATCGCTAAGGTTTCCGTTTCATTATCATTTTCGTTCATATACCTTCCTTGTATATCGTTTGTAATAACCATTGCTGAAAGAGATAAAATGTATTTGCTGATCTTTATTATGTAGAAAATATATACAAAAAAATTAGTGAGTATCCTATACAAAAAAACTCACCGAAGTGAGTTTTTTATTAAATACGGTTAACAAAAACCGTTAATAAACTGTTTTATGCTGACTGCTCTACAAAGATCCGTCAGTGAAGTTTATTTTGTATCGTATGTTTTTATCTCGCCAGATTTAACACGAGCAATAAATGAATGTAATTCTTTTTTCACGATCGGCATTAAGAAGTATAAACCAATAATGTTGAAGATAGACATTGCAAATAAAGCTGCATCAGAGAAGTCAATAACAGCGCCAAACTGAATGGTCGCACCAAGAACTACAAATAAACAGAAAATAACCTTGAAAATAAATTCTGTTGATTTACCTTCACCAAATAGGTAAGTCCATGCTTTCAATCCATAGTATGACCAAGAAATCATTGTTGAGAATGCAAACATGATAACTGCTAATGCTAGTAAGTATTTAAAGACGCCTGCAGTTTCAGTAAATGATGCGGCTGTTAATGTTACGCCTGTTAAACCACTGCCATCAAAAGGTGCAACATTTAATCCTGCAATAATGATAACTAATGCTGTCATTGTACAAATAACAACAGTATCAATGAATGGTTCTAATAAAGATACAAGACCTTCAGTAATAGGCTCTTTAGTTTTAACTGCGGAGTGAGCAATCGCTGCGGAACCAACCCCTGCTTCATTGGAGAAGGTCGCGCGTTTTAGACCTTGAATTAATGCACCAATGAAACCACCAACAACACCGGCTCCGGTGAAAGCACCTTCAACGATAGAAGCAAAAGCAGGACCTACTTGCTCAATATTTGCAACAATAACAATAAGTGCCATGCCTACATATAACGCAGCCATCCATGGAACAACTCGCTCAGTTACCGATGCAATTGAAGGCATACCACCAACAATTACTGAAAATACTAATGAAGCCAGTACAATACCAGTAATAACACCATATTCACTTGGTACGTCAAAGGCATACGTTAACATTGCATGTGCTTGGTTTGCTTGGAACATGTTACCAGCACCTAACGTTGCTAAAATACACATTAATGCAAAACCAACCGCTAATATTTTACCTAAACCACCGAGGCCTTTTTCACTTAACCCTTGGCTTAAGTAATACATTGGACCACCAGATACAACACCCGATGGTAAAATAGTTCTGTATTTTACACCTAAAGTACATTCACAGAATTTAGACGCCATGCCCAGAAGACCACATAAGATCATCCAGAAAGTTGCGCCCGGGCCACCAATTGCAAGTGCGACACCAACACCGGCAATATTACCAAGACCAACAGTACCTGAAAGGGCCGTTGTTAATGCTTGGAAGTGAGAAACTTCGCCTTCTTCTTTAGAGTTGGGATCTGTATACTTTCCTTTTATAATATTAATCGCTAGTCCAACACGTTTAAATTGTACAAAGCCAAAATAGATAGTGAAGATCAAGGCTGCTACTAATAACCAACCAACGATTAATGGAAAGCTTGCTTCGCCAATAGGAACACTTTTAAATATTAAACTGACAAACCAACCTGTGTAATCACTAAAAAAGCCATCAACAGATTTACTTAAAGAGTCTACTGCTTGTCCAAATCCACTCATTTCTTCAGCCAAAGCATTGGCGCTAAAGGCTAATAGAAAGAAGGGTATAAATTTTCGTGTTTTTATCATGTTTATTTCCTTATACATGTTAATTTCCTTATATAAAATATGCAGAGAGATTAGTTGTTTAAAGTCAAAGCATATTCAGCATAAATAGTGTAAATGATTTAAGCCAGTGTTATTGACTATTTTCTTTGATTTTTATGGATTAAAAATCAGTTTCAACCAATATAGATGTTAAATTTAGGTTAAAGTTTTGTTTATTCTGTTGTGTGAGGCTGAACAGTCTGAATCTAAACTATTGTGAAGTTGAACTGGATTTAGCCGATTCACCGTTAATACCATACATCGCTTAATGCTGTTTCGCTAACCCTATTAAATATGTTTTCATCTTAGAACTGATTGTCTTAATGTTAGTTTTAATATAAAACCTGTTTAATTAAAAGGTATAAGCCTGACCTTAAGCTCACCAAGTTATGTATATAAGTTAACAATCCGCAACTGTTTGAACCTTCATCATGCAGCTATCATTTGTTAACAACTTAATAACATTATTTTATTGTATTACATTGATATCTATTGATTATTTCCAGAGTGTTTTCACTATTGTTTGCTATTTATTAAAAGCGAATTAAAATAGCGCCGGATTTAAACCACTTTCATTTCTCCTGGTGTTGGTCTGGTTCTGAGTAACAGCAATCACAGAATTATCCAGCCTTCACAGATAGGTGCCCATTCAGCGCATCCTATAGGGATCAAGAAATACTCACTACCATTTAAATATTTTATTTGTTAGAAAAATCAACCTCAAATGACGCACTCAAAAATTACATCAATCGCTATCGGTGCTTTTTGGCTATGGTTCTTGCTCTTTTATTTGCAAGTACAAACGCGATAGATGAGGTGATTAATTTTACAAAAAATAGTTAAAAGGTAAATATACCAAGGATACAAACACCATGCTTGAACAGCATAGTAAGACTAAAACACAACGAAACTCTGATCTTATATATCGTTTAGATGATCGTCCGCCACTGCCTGAAACACTATTTGCAGCGACTCAACATTTATTAGCTATGTTTGTTGCAGTGATCACTCCCTCTTTAATTATATGCCAAGCATTGGGTTTACCTGCCAGCGATACTAATACCATCGTTAGCATGTCGTTATTTGCATCCGGCATTGCTTCTTTTATTCAAATTCGTACCTTTGGTCCGATAGGCTCTGGCTTATTATCAATACAAGGTACTAGTTTTAATTTTTTAGGTCCGATCATTGGTGCTGGCTTAGCGCTTAAAGCGGGTGGTGCGGATATTAGTACTATGATGGCTGCTATTTTCGGTACGATTCTATTTGCCTCATTAACCGAAGTATTTATCTCCCGTGTGCTACAACATACGCAACGCATTATTACACCGCTTGTATCAGGCATTGTTGTTACGCTGATTGGTCTGACATTGATCCAAATTGGTTTAACCTCCATGGGAGGGGGTTATGCAGCGATTGAAGATGGTAGTTTCGGTAGCCTTGATAATTTAATGCTAGCGGGAACAGTATTAGGCTTTATTGTGTTATTGAATCGCGTAAAGCATCCTTATTTACGTGTTTCATCGATCGTTATTGCCATGATAGCAGGCACGGTATTAGCTTGGTTTATGGGTATGTTAAACACAACGGATGCGCCTGAAACAGCTTTAATCGCAGTTCCGTCGGTGATGCAATATGGTTTAGGCTTCGATTGGGGATTATTAATTCCCTTGGTGATTGTATTTGCGGTGACGTCATTAGAGGCGATCGGAGACATAACAGCAACCTCTGAAACATCTGAGCAACCGGTTTCTGGCCCACTTTATTTGAAACGTATAAAAGGCGGTGTATTAGCAGATGGTTTGAACTCGGCTATCGCTTCGTTATTAAATAGCTTCCCTAATTCTACCTTTAGCCAAAACAACGGAATTATTCAGCTAACGGGTGTTGCAAGTCGTTACATCGGTTATTTTGTGGCGGGTATGTTGGTGTTACTTGGTTTATTTCCTGGTGTTGCTAACTTAGTACAATTAATTCCTGAGCCCGTATTAGGTGGAGCGACGGTGGTTATGTTTGGTACCATTGCAGCTTCAGGTATTCGTATCATTTCTCGTTGTGATCTGGATCGCCGTGCTATTTTAATCATGGCTCTATCATTTTCAATGGGATTAGGCATTGGGCAGAACCCTGAAATTCTTCAGTTCATGCCTGACTGGGTGAAAAGTATTTTATCTTCTGGGATGGCGGCTGGTGGTATTACTGCGATCTTCTTAAACTTAGTTTTACCTGAAGAACCAAAGCAAAACAAAGATTAAAACAAGTTTGTAACTTGCTATCGACAACCGTATTGCTACCTGATTAACAGTAGTACGGTTTCATTTAATTATTTATCTATTTTGTAATATACCTCTCACACTATACCTACTTTCTCTATATCTATTTCAAACTGTACTTATTCCACTTAATTCTCATTTCGCTCTTTACGTATTCAACTCGATAGCGCAATACAAAATATTAACGGTTAATTTATGTACTGCTGTTATGAGGCATATTAATTGTGCACTTATTCACTTCTCATATGGTTAAGCGCGATTAATGTCAGACATTACTTCAATTCAATAGTGATAAAATGATTGTATTTGTCGATTTTATTTATAAAAACTTTTGTTTGTTTTTTAAACATTTTACTGTAAATAATAGTGCGAAAATAATTTGCTATTTGACTTGATTTTTTATTGAGTTTGATTGATATGTAGGTACAATCGCGCCGATTGTGATCTACGTTAAAGATTGCAACATGAACAAAATAAAGACTTGTTTTTAATGTGAGTTCTTAAACGCTTAAGCGAAAAACTTAAGATGATGTTAACTGCCATTATGGCTATATATTTGGAATATTGAATGTGACTGGGTGCCAACCTCTTTTACAACTTTCTGGGATCAGTAAAACGTATGCCGATAATACGGTTTTAGATGCGTTAGATCTTACAATTTACGACGGTGAGTTTCTTACCTTATTAGGTCCATCAGGCTGTGGTAAAACGACAGTGCTACGTATTATTGCTGGTTTTGAAAAAGAAGACCAAGGGCAAGTAATGCTTGATGAAAAAGATATCTCTATTCTTAAGGCTGAACATCGCCCCGTGAATACCGTGTTCCAAAGTTATGCTTTATTTCCTCATATGACAGTGTATGACAATATCGCGTTCGGTTTGATCATGCATAAAGTACTCAAGGCAGAAATTAATGACCGTGTAATTGAAGCATTACGTATGGTGCGTTTAGAAAGTTTTGCTCAGCGTAAACCACATCAATTATCCGGTGGACAACAACAACGTGTGGCTATTGCGCGCGCTGTGGTTAATCGCCCGCGTTTATTATTGTTAGACGAGTCGTTGAGTGCGCTTGATTACAAATTACGTCAAGAAATGCAAATAGAGTTAAAGCGATTACAACGTCAACTTAACATCACCTTTGTTTATGTTACGCACGACCAAGAAGAAGCGTTGTCGATGTCAGATCGTATCGTGGTATTAAACAAAGGTAAGGTACAGCAAATTGGCACTCCGCGTGAAATCTATGAAACGCCGGTCAATCTCTTTGTGGCACGCTTTATTGGTGAAATTAACCAATTTGATGGTCATGTGGTGCGTCGCATTGATGAAAAACACGTTGAAGTGGTTGCTGAAGGTGCTGATTGGGTTGTGCAAACGGATTACCCTTTTGCCGCGAATGACAAAGTACACGTATTACTTCGCCCTGAAGATGTACGCTTAACTAAACCTGAATTAGCGGCGAATACTGTGCACATAGAAGGGCATATTCACGAATGTAACTATAAAGGGAAAACCTTAGATTCTTATATTCGTTTATCTACTGGCACCAATGTGATTGCCAGTGAGTTTTTTGATGAAGATGATCCCGACTTTGACTACCGCTTAGGTCAAAAAGTCGCATTACAATGGATAACGGGTTGGGAAGTGGTATTGCCATATGAACAAACAATTTAATCAGTTTCGTTTTTGGGCTATTGGTCTTGCTACAAGCTGGCTAGCACTGTTTGTTCTAGTGCCGAGCTTGATGGTTTTAGTGACCAGTTTCTTAACTCGTGATGCTGATTTTTTAATACAGTATAAATTTAGCCTAGAAGGTTGGAAAAGCGTTTTCGATCCGACCTTTATTGCATTGTTGTGGGATTCACTGTCGATGTCAATGATTACGGCTGTGATCTGCTTAGCGATCGCCTATCCTTTTGTGATGTGCTTGATGTCATTACCAAAACGCTGGCGTGGCATTGTGTTGTTTCTGTTAATTGTGCCATTTTGGACAAATTCTTTGGTACGTATTTATGCGATCCAATTTTTGTTAGGTAAAAAAGGCTTAATTAATGAAGCACTGCAATTTATCGGTTTGATTGATAAACCATTGGACATGTTATATAGCCAGTTTGCGGTTATTTTTGGTCTCAGTTATATCCTGTTACCTTTTATGATCTTACCTATTTATTCCTCTATGGAGCGATTAGATTTTAAATTGTTAGATGCGGCTAAAGATCTCGGTGCGAGTGCAAGCCAACGTTTAATGCGCATTACTTTACCATTAACACTGCCGGGTATTATTGCCGGGTGTTTGATGGTGGTTTTGCCAGCCATGGGCATGTTTTTTGTGGCGGATTTATTGGGAGGTTCAAAGCATGCGTTATTGGGCAATGTCATTAAGAACCAGTTTATACAAACACGTGATTGGCCATTTGGTGCCGCATTGAGTATTTTAATGATTTTATTATTATCATTTATGCTTTGGCTTTATTACCGAGCGACAAAAATGTCGAATCGCGAAGGGGGCATCAATGACTCGAATTTTTAGATTAGGGTTTATCGGGCTAGTACTTTGCTATGTGTACACACCTATTTTTATTTTAGTGGTTAACTCTTTTAACGAGTCTCGCTACGGTAATAAATGGAGTGGTTTTACCTATAAATGGTACGAGAAGTTATTTGAAAATGATTCGTTAATGGAAGCGGGTTGGCACACCTTACAAGTTGGATTGACCAGTGCTACAGCTGCAACTGTGATTGGTACTTTAGCGGCAGTTGCATTACAACGTTATCGTTTTTATGGTAAAGGTGCGGTCTCTTCGCTGGTGTTTGTAAGTATGTTAACACCGGACATTGTGATGGCGATTGCCTTACTTATTTTATTTGTTACTTTGGGTATTGAACTCGGCTATATTTCGCTTTTAATTGCACACATTACTTTCTGTTTGCCATTTGTGATCATTAGTGTTTTCTCTCGCTTAAAAGGCATGGATATGTCAGTCACGGAAGCAGCGCGCGATTTGGGTGCTAACGAATGGCAGGTGTTTAGTAAAATTATCCTACCAATGATATTACCAGCGGTAGCATCGGGTTGGTTGTTAAGTTTCACGTTATCCATCGATGATGTGATTGTGAGTTCCTTTGTAACGGGGCCAGGCTATGAAATATTACCACTTAAAATATATTCCATGGTCCGTGTTGGTGTGTCGCCAGAGGTTAATGCTATCTCTACTTTACTCTTTGTTGGGTCAGTAGTCTTAATTGTAATATCGCAGCTATTGCTACGTAAAAAAGGAAATTAATAATGAAAAAATGGTTAACAGTAACCGCCGCAATGATGCTTAGTTTTTCAGCAATTGCAGAAGAAAAAGTCGTGTTGTATAACTGGGCTGATTACATTCCAGATAAAGTACTTAAATCGTTTACTAAAGAAACGGGTATTAAAGTTGAAGTGGCTACCTTTGATAGCAATGAAACTATGTTCGCTAAATTACAATTAGTGAACGGTAAAGGTTATGATTTAGCGGTACCTACAACCTTTTTTATCGAACGTTTAAAACGTGCTGATCTTATACAGCCGATTGATAAATCTAAATTAAAAAATTTGGGTAACTTAGATCCAAACTTATTGGATCAAGCTTACGACCCAGGCAACAAATACAGTATTCCATACCTATGGGGCAGTACGGCTATTGCGGTTAATACGGATGAGATGAATTCATCATCAATTACGTCGTGGAAGGATCTTTGGAAACCAGAGTTTAAAGATCAAATCCTGTTATTAGATGATGTTCGCGATATCTTTTTAATGGCATTAAAAGTGAAAGGCTTTGAAAACAATACCACTAATGAAGACGAAATTCGTCAAGCTTATGAAGCACTAGTTGAGTTATTACCAAACGTGAAATTATTCTTGTCTGATTCACCAAAAGGGCCGCTTATTCAAGGTAATGTACCGATGGGCGTTATGTGGAATGGTGAAGCTTACATGGCACAAGTTGAGTTAGGTACGGTTGATTACATTTACCCAAAAGAAGGTGTTACTTTGTGGGTAGACAGTCTTGTTATCTCTAAAGGCGCTGAAAATGTAGATAATGCACACAAGCTTATTGACTATATATTGCGTCCTGAAATTGGAAAAATGATTATTGAAGGTGTAGGTAATTCAACCCCTAACTTAGGTACTATCCCTTTGTTAAGTGATGAAATGCGTAATAACCCAATGGTTGTACCGCCAGCTGATGTTATTAAAAACGGTTCGTATCATAGTGACTTAGGTGAAGCGAATGCCATCTATGAGAAATACTGGCAAATGCTAAAACAAACTAAATCATAAAGGTTGTAAATCTTAATAATATTTTTACACCTTAATTAATTAAACCGCTCAACGAGCGGTTTAATTATGCTTAATATTATTGTTATTACTGCAATAAAGGATCTCGCTTATTTAACCTTTCTATCGGATTCCTCTTTTTAGCCTTTTACTTACCTTTTCAATCTTTCATCCATCTCTTTTAATTAAATGATTGAATAGCAAAATTGCTAACAGGCTATCAACTTTACACCTACTTATGCGCTATGGTCATTATTAGATATTACAAATACTATATATAAAAAACTATAGCTGTTAAAGCTAGTTAATGTCTTTAGCCGCTAAGTTATTGAGTCTCAAAAATCTGTAAACAAGTTCATAGAGGAGGTGTTTTATGGCTTTTATTCAATCATTTGGTGCAGCTGAAACAGTAACTGGTTCATGTCATCTCTTACAGCTTGAAAATGGGCCAAATATATTAATTGATTGTGGTTATTTTCAGGGTGAGGGTGAAGAAAAGACCTATGAACCTTTCGATTTTGATCCTAAAAGCGTCAATATTATCTTAGTCACGCATGCTCATTTAGACCATGTAGGACGCATCCCTAAACTCGTTAAAGAAGGCTTTGATGGCAAGATTGTAGCTTCTCGTGCCACCATGGATTTAGCTGAAGTGGTGCTAATGGATAGCGCTAAAATTGCCGAAGAAGATTACAAATTGGCTTTTAAAAAAGCAAAACGGTCGGGTACTGAAAAAAAAGTTCGTCCCCCTATCTATACTATTGATGATGCTAAAGCAGTATTTGATTTAACCATTCAATATGCACAACATAATAAAAGTATTCAACTGACTCCTAATGTGAAGGTGACGTTTCGCCAGGCTGGACACATTCTCGGTTCAAGTACAGTGCAAGTTGATTTTGAAGAAGCTGGCACAACTAAGTCGGTGGTTTTTTCTGGTGACTTAGGCGGCCGTAAAGATTTAATCATGCCTGAACCTAGTGTTATTAAACAAACCAATGCGTTATTTATTGAGTCAACTTATGGTGACCGTAATCATTGTGGTTTAAAAGAGACGGTAGATGAGTTTAAGGAAATTGTAATTAATACCTTAAACAATAAAGGCAATGTCTTGATCCCGTCATTTGCTATTGAACGTTCGCAAGAAATTTTATTGTTATTAAAGCAAATGTATTACGACAAAGAGTTACCACAATGCCAAGTCTTTTTGGATTCTCCAATGGCGATGCGCGCCACGCAAATTTATACCGCTCATCACCATGAGTTGAATGAATCAGCCAAACAACTACTTGATCGTGATGGCAGTGTATTTGACTTCCCTTATTTACAATATGCTTTAAAAAGCAATGAATCGATACTCATTAACAAAATAGAAAGTGGTTGCATCATTATCGCAGGTAGTGGCATGTGCACGGGAGGACGGATATTACATCACTTAAAACATCGTTTATGGGATGAAACTAATAGTGTCATATTTGTTGGGTATCAAGTTCAGGGGACGTTGGGAAGGAAGTTAATAGATGGAGTGGATTCGATTCAGCTTTACCATGAAAATATTAAGGTAAATGCAAAAATACATAAAGTGAATGGTTTCTCCGCTCATGCCGACCAACATGACCTTTTAGGATGGATCAGTGAATTTGAAAAAATTGAATATGTGTTTTTAATACATGGAGAACCAGATAAACAAAGCATTTTTAAACAAGCAATAGAAGAACAACTAAATATACCAACACATATTGTGCGTTACGCAGAGAAAATTAACATTTGATCTAAAGCTTTGTTTTATTGATTGAGTTGTTTTATATCAATTATTTAGTTCTATTTTGGCAAGCTTGGTGCAGCTAAACGCTGTACCAGTTATTATTTTTTTATATTAATTTAATCTAATCTTATGTAAACCCTTCTTACGTCTCATTTTTATTGGATAATCTCTATAAATCGTTCTTTAAAAGAAGAAATATGCTTTATAAACTATTTTTTGTGATCTATGTCCTTCACGTGTATGCTTCGCACCTCTGATTTGGTGATAGTAAAAACAAGGGCTCTGTCTATTGTTATTATTTTATAATGCCAAAAAATACAACTTTTAAAGAGTTGAAATAACTTTTAGCTCTAACCCTTTATTTTTGTGATAAATAGGATATAAAAATGGACAGCAAGCTAATCCTTGTACTTAACTGTGGTAGTTCTTCTTTGAAATTTGCCATTATTGATGCCGTTACTGGTGATGAAAAACTTTCTGGTCTTTCTGAGTGCTTACACTTAGATAATGCAAGTATTAAATGGAATTTAGAAGGTGTAAAAGGTAAAGCTGAATTAGGTACTGGTGCTGCCCATGATGAAGCATTAACTTTCATTGTTAATGAAATCCTTTCGTTAAATCCTGTATTAAAAGAAAACTTATATGCTATTGGCCATCGTATCGTACACGGTGGTGAGCAGTTCACTGAATCTGCTGTTATCACTGACTCTGTTATCCAAGGTATTGAAGATTGTGTGTCATTAGCGCCTTTACATAATCCAGCTCATTTGATCGGTATTCGTGCAGCTCAACATGCACTGCCTTTATTAAAAAATGTGGTTGTGTTTGATACTGCTTTCCACCAAACAATGCCTGAGGAAGCTTATTTATATGCACTTCCGTACAAACTTTACCGTGATAATGGCGTTCGTCGTTACGGTATGCACGGTACTAGCCATTACTACATTACATTACAAGTTGCTGAAGTATTAAATAAACCTGTTAATGAGTTAAATATCATCAACTGTCACTTAGGTAACGGTGGTTCTGTTTGTGCTATTAAAAACGGTATTTCTGTCGATACGTCAATGGGTATGACGCCGTTGGAAGGCTTAGTAATGGGAACGCGTTGTGGTGATTTAGATCCTGCAATCATTTTCCACTTACATGACGAATTAGGTTACAGCATGGAAGAAATTCACACTATGCTAACAAAAGAGTCTGGTTTATTGGGATTAACTGAAAATACATCGGATTGCCGATTTGTTGAAGATAATTACCAACAAGATAAAGCGGCGACGCGTGCTATGGACCTTTACTGCTACCGCTTAGCTAAATACATTGCAAGTTACACTGCAGCTTTAGATGGACGTTTAGATGCTGTTGTATTTACAGGTGGTATTGGTGAAAACTCTGCACCAATCCGTCAATTAACATTAGCGCGTTTAGGTTTATTAGGCTTTAAAGTGAATGAACAAGAAAACCTAGCAAACCGTTTTGGTAAATCATCTAATAAAGGTATTATCAGCGAACCAGGTAGTACAGTCGCGATGGTTGTTCAAACTAATGAAGAATGGGTTATTGCAAAAGATACTTTACGTTTATTGACTGTTTAATAAATTAAATAGTTAAAAGGTAATAGTTTAACGACTCAAAGGCCATTTTTAAAATACCTACCAGTTAATTGCTGGTGGGTATTTTTTTGTCTTTTTTCTGTGGATTGTAGTGATGCTATTACTTATAGGGACAATGTGATCTTTAAATTTTTAAACGCTAATTATCGATCTATTGAAGAAAGTTGGTGACTTTAAACGATTGCACTTTTGACTTGAACTCAAATGTGTTTAAAGCCACCAAAATCATTAGAATTGGTAAGTTAAGAAAAGGCGAGCATCCCAAGCTTGAGTGTCATCTGAACCTATTTTATCATCTAACCAAGCATAACCAAGTTTCACTGAAGTGCTGAAGTTTTTAGCTAGTTGACGACCGTAAATTACATTCAATTCTACTGCATCATAATCATCTGTATCGGCACTATTATCAACATCGGTAAAAGCGGCCATAGCCCATAACCAATCTTTTTTAGATAATGCACTGTAACCTTCAACAAAATAACCTGTTGTTCCTGCAAGGAAACCATAAGGGTTTGCCATTAATGGGAAAGTAGGCGTTAAGTTAGATTGGAAAAGATCTTGAAAAGTGTGTTCATTATCACCACCAGCGGATCCGGGTACTAACCAGATACCAGGGCGAATATAGGCGCCGTCTTTACCTTCAAAAATAACTGATGTTTCGATGAAGTCAGCAGAAAGGTCGCCATCATTACCGTAAGAACCATTACCTTTACCTACAGAATCTTGATGTGCCCAAACGTTACGCCATTTGATACCCTCAACAACTTCCCATTTAACATTTGCTAATACAGTATTAAAAATATCTTCAGATAGGTAATCTGACACATTGATATTTAGTTTATTAATGCCGGTGTAGGTGTAATCGACAAAGAAAGTACCTGCTGTGGAATAGTCTTTGCCAGCAACATCACTAACATCAGTAAATTCATAATTAAATGCAGCTGAATCTTCGTAGGTAAACGTTGACCATGAACTGTATTTATAAATCCAACCTGCAACTAGTTTAGTGTCTTTGATATCTTCACTTTCAAATACAATGCCTTCCATTGACTGTGATTTTTGACGTGGGGCAATATCTGGCATTAAGAGTGTATCAATAGCAAAACGACCCATTTTTACATTTGATTTAGCTAAGTCATATGCGCTCATATTCAAGTTAACAAATGCTTTATTAAGGGTATTGAAATCGTCATTGATTGGTACATTTGGGTTATGTTCCCATAATGTAAAAGAGCTAACCCATTGTGCACCTACTGTAAAACCTGCGTATTCAGGCGATAAATAATTTAATGTGAAAGCAAGTGTTGAAGTATCACCTCTTTCATCACCAGTGGCATATTTGTTTTTATCACGAGACATTGTTAAAGATTGAATTTGGCCAGAGAAGTTGCCAAAACCAGCATCATTGATGCCGTTTATTAGATTATTAGTTGTTTCTTCTGCAGCAACAGACATTGTGGTCGCTAGAAGTGTTACAGAGAGTAATGCTTTTTTCATTTAAAAATCCATATTAGGGGCGTTATAACAGCCTTAATTATATCACCGATAAAATGTAATGATATAAATGCGCCAATGTTCGAACTTAGTTGAAGATTAATTGTCCGCTTGTGTTTGCTTTTTAGACAGAACCAATTGGAGTGAATAGATTCAACTAATAAATGCATGATTAATCTGTTGTTATTGCCGTCACGATGATAAGTGGATTGAATATCTGCCCAAGGTAAATTAAGGTGGGTATATCAATCATACTAATTCATCTCACTAGTTAATCGCTCTATTTTTTTTGTTAAAATGATCTATTGCTTGGTTGTGAATTTCGTAAAAGGGAACGACCATTTAGATTAAATTACATTGTAAACTAATGCATATTTCCACGTGCAATTTAGTTATCTTACTTAATATCATTGCTATTACTTAACCTATATCGAGGGGAAACGATGGATCTGTTGCTGGTTGTTATCATTTCTACATTATTCGCTGGCTTGGCGATGGCACTTGGTGCTGTTATTGCTTATGTTGAAAATATAAAAAACCAATGGATTGAAGAAGAATTCAGACATAGTGTGATGGCTTTTGGGGGCGGGGCGCTATTATCTGCTGTTGCGTTGGTATTAGTCCCGGAAGGCATTGTTAATTTTAGCCCTGTAGCGGCCTGTGTTTGGTTTATTATCGGTGGGCTGAGTTTCATGGGCTTGGATATCTACCTTAAGAAAATTAATACTCCAGCCAGTCAACTTGCAGCCATGCTATCGGATTTTATTCCCGAGTCGATTGCGCTTGGTGCCGCCTTTGCGATAGGCAATAGTAATGCCTATTTATTAGCTGCATTGATTGCCTTACAAAACTTACCTGAAGGTTTTAGTGCCTATCGAGAGTTAAACTCAAGCGCCGCTTATAAGCCTAAAAAAATCATTCTGATGTTTTGTTTAATGGCGATGCTTGGACCCGTTGCAGGCGTTTCAGGGTACCTCTGGTTATCTGAGTATCCAAAGGCAATTTCCGCCCTTATGTTATTTGCTTCCGGCGGTATTTTATACTCTATATTTCAAGATCTTGCACCACAAGTGAAGCTAGAAAAACATTGGGCTCCGCCGATTGGTGCAGTGCTAGGTTTTGTATTGGGTATGTTTGGGTTAATGGTTACTTCAGGCAATTGATATCGAATATATTCAATCCTGTATTTTAAAGTTATTAACCTGTAACCGTATGATATATATGAATTGATTGGAATATATTAAAACAAATGTGCGTTATGACTAAGTTTATATTAGCGAAGATGTTTATGCTTATATAGAAATAATTATGGGGCAAAGGGAGAATTAGAATGGATAAAGTTGGATGTAAAGTGATTGTTTCTGGGATTGTACAGGGGGTTGGTTTTCGTTATTTTACTAGCATGGAAGCCCGCCTTTATAATCTAATGGGGCATGCAAAAAATTTACCCAATGGTGACGTTGAAGTGTTGATATATGGTCCTCCTGAAAAAATAGATAAAATGTTGGAATGGCTTAAAACTGGTCCTAAAACAGCGCGAGTGAGTGGTACTGTGGTGAGTGATGTACCTTATCAAAAAACGACCAATTTTCTTTCCTGCTAAAAATGTGGCGTTAAATTTTTCGATGGCTAATGTTTGTGTTGAAGGTGATGTTGTGTCGTTCAAAGCAAACAATTGCCGCTATCAAAGATTTAAAACATTGAACCACTATAAAAATATTAATTTATACATCTAAGTAAGCTGCTTTCCTGCGTCAAGTTCAATACAACCAATGTAATTCTAGCCAATAAGGTGAGTCATCAATCAATTTAGTATGATTGAGATTATGTGATCCTTCTTAGAAAAGGTGACGTATTAAATTCTGCAATACAATATTTTGTAAAGTAAATGAAAAGTTGCACCAAGCAAAACTAAGATGTAACAACTTAAGTTCACTAAGCACTTTAAACAGTAACTTTATTATCACTATCACTTTAAAAGGAAAGCATTATGTTTAAGAAATTATTAACGACTTGCGTACTATTAATGAGTAGTTTAACTTTCATTCCGATGGCTCATGCAAATCATCATGCTATGGACAAAGATATAGTTGATGTGGCGGTTGAAAATGGCTCGTTCAATACTTTAGTTGCTGCCGTCAAAGCAGCAGGATTGGTCGATACTTTAAAGAGTGATGGTCCATTCACCGTATTTGCGCCTACTGATGAAGCATTTGCAAAATTACCGGAAGGTACTGTCGAAATGTTATTGTTGCCAGAGAACAAAGAAAAATTAGTGTCAGTTTTAACTTATCATGTGGTACCTGGAAAAGTTTCAGCCGCAGATGTAATGAAAATCGATTCATCTAAATCAGTGCAAGGACAAAATGTAATGGTTAAAGTAGTTGATGATAAGGTCATGATTAATGATGCACAGGTTGTGATTGCAGATGTTGAAGCGAGTAATGGTGTCATCCACGTTATCGATAAAGTAATTATGCCCAAATAGTGTGCCAAAATAGTACGACAGATATGATGACAATGTAGTCATGAGTAAATAGGCATAACTGTTACCATTCAAGATGTAAAATAGATCTTGGATGGTAATTTCATAGTCATCCTTTTTTAATGATTCAACTGTACACATTCCCTAGTTACTTTTTAGCTAGAACAATTCCCCAGATAAAATAATAAGATAGAAATTACCTGGTAATACTTATTAAAGAAATGATTATAAGGTAAAAGCTACCGAATATACTATATAACTACAACTCCACTGCAATACCTCTACAGTTCCAATCTTTCTTCTGTAATACGCATTATATACGTTGATATTCATTCTCAAACAGTTGTTTAGAGCACAAAAAATCCTCATGAAATTTTTAAATTTTAAACAATATGGGTAACTATTTTTAGTAAGCAGGGTGTATATTAGATGATATTTCATACAAATAAGTAGCCAAAATGAAAAGATTGATCCTTGTCACTTCACCACCAGCGAGTGGCAAAACATATATATCTAAACAGTTAGCAAAAGCGTTAAAACATGTGGTGTATTTAGACAAAGATACATTAATCGTGTTGTCACATCAGATTTTTAAAGTCGCAAATGCAGAAGTTAATCGAAGCTCGGAATTTTTTGAACAGCATATTCGTAATTTTGAATATGACGCTATATTAGCCTTGGCGATGGAGGCGTTAGAGTATGACGATATTGTGTTAATTAATGCGCCATTTACGCGAGAAATAAGAGATACCACTTTTGTAGATAATTTAAAAAATAAACTTGCTGAAAAAAATGCGCGCTTGACTGTGGTTTGGGTGATCACCGATGTTGATGTCGTAAAGAACCGTATGATTGAAAGGAACTCACCAAGAGATACTTGGAAATTACAAAACTGGGATGAATATATTAAAGATGTAGATTTCTCAATCCCAATGAGCATCGATAATCCTGATGTTATCGATGACTTATTATTATTTCGAAATTCAAATGAGCAGCAGTACCAAGCTTCTTTACAGGAAATATTATCTGTTTTAGAAGCAACATCATAACTAAGTAAACCTTATGTACTGCATAAGGTTTACCTTTTCTTATCTATTTTACCGTTGATAATGTTGACACTTGCGCACTGTTAAGTGTTTTTCTTTGTTTGTAATTCGCAAATAAAGGAGATAATAAAGAGGTCAGAATAATGGCCGCCATCAGAGAGTACTGGTGTAAGTTAAAAGACTCTCCCATTAATAGTAAACCCATTAAAATTCCCGCAATCGGGTTACTCACGCCAGCAAAAGTAAATTCAACCACTGTCATACGACTTAATAACCAAACATATAACCCATAAGCTAAAGCTGTATTCAACAATATTAACCATGATAAACCTAGGATATTCAGGCTGTTGATATTGCTAATCGCATTAATATACTGCGCCGGATAAACCGTTGCTTGAAGCGCTGCTAATATGGCAAGTAAACTACCACCTAGAATGAGCTGCCAAGATAATACTGTCCACCAATGGAGCCGATTACTTAAAGACTGGGTTAAATTGCTTCCAATCACAATACACCCAATAGCGGTTAACATGGCGACTAAGCCGACGCTATTTAACTGTAGTTTTTGCGGGTCAAATAGCTGCCAAGCTAATATTACCAATAATGCGCCTGACATGAGTTGTAATTTAGCGGGTTTCTTTTTATTAACAAGCCAATGAAAACACATGGCAAACACTGGTACATAAACCATACCCATTGCCGATATAGCAGACGGTAAGGTCTGTGCCATGATAAAGAGTAGCCCAAAAAATAATGCAATATTAATCGCGCCTAAACGTAACAAAACCACCCAGTCTTTACCCTTAGGTAAACTAGGTTTAATAAGCAATAAAAGTAAGCCTGCCGGTAAAGCACGTATTGCACCCAGTAATAAAGGAGGCCAACCTTCAAGGCTGTATTGTGTCACAGCGTAGGTTGTACCCCAAAAAAAGGCGGCAGCCATGGCTAATAATATATTCATTTTTATATCTCTTTTTCTTTTAAGCTAACTGTAATAAGTAGCCGTTTAAATATTTTTTTCGTAAAGTATCTTTATATAAAGGGAAAAGGATTTTGCACTTGTTTTTACTTCTTGTAAAGTATCTTTGCATTAAGGTATATTTAAATCGAAAATTAGTTATTAAAGCACAAACAAATCCACCCTAATTAAATGATGCTACTGCGTCTAAAAAGAGTAATAAAGAGGCTTATCTTGGATAAATTAGACCTTGTGGTTGAACAATGGAAAAATGAAAAACCACATTTAGATACCACGTCAATGTCCTTAATTGGGCGTTTATTACGTATCAGTAAGCATATTGAAACACGCATCACGCAATGCCATAAAAGCTTCGCATTAACCTTAGGTGAGTTTGATGTATTAGCTGCATTAAGGCGCTCTGCAAATAACTCTTGTTTAACTCCCTCTGAGTTAAGTAGTGCGTTGCTATTAACATCGGGCGCGATGACAAATCGCTTAGATAAACTTGCAGAAAAAGGGTTGATCAATCGTTGTCATAGCGAGGAGGATAGACGCAGCGTGACTGTCGCCCTTACTGATAACGGTAGGGTGTTGATTGATCAAGCCATTGAAGTTCATGTGACGGTATTGGATGAACTAACGTCGACATTAAGTGTTGAAGACAAACACTTGCTTAATGGTGGTTTAAATAAATGGCTGACCCATTTTGAGACGCAATTGTAGATGGCGAAAACATGCAGATAATTGGTATTAAGTTAAGACATCACTATTTTAACTAAGAGGTCTGTAGATAACGATTCAAGTTGAAGTGATTGCTGATCAGCAACTAGGTTGAGTGATTATTATGAGCATTACAATTGGTGGAGCAATGTTAATAGTAGTAAAACAATGCCAACATTACGATCACAGGTTGGCATTGTTAAGTCTTGTTTTTTTATGGTTTAGCTGGTTAGTCCATATCAGGCTCAAACAAGTTTCGTTTCATATAAAACTTGACCCATAACGCACCAATAATACTTAAGACAACTAATATTCCACCAGTGATGCTGTACACAAGTTGTGTCATTTCAGGGCTTGGCGAGTTGTTTAAAGCAACATATAACATGGCGATTAAACCTAATATTTGTGGCACTGGAAAGAAAGGTGTGCGGTATGGTCGAGGGTGATTTGGCATGCGTTTACGTAATACCATGACATTGATATGCGCTACGCTATAAGCTAATAAAAAACTGGTTGTTGCAGCAATAATTAACACTATTAAAGAATCAATACCTAATGATAAGAAAGGGATTGTCGTTAATACAGCAATCATCAGAATACCTACCCAAGGTGCGTTGTGCTTATTGGTTGCTTTAAGTTGAGGGAAAGCTTGTTTCTGCTCTGCCATGCCTTGTAACATTCTTGGCACTGCCGCTAATATCGTATTCATCGTACTGCAAGTTGCAGCTAAGGCCATAATAGTCGCAATGACTAAACCACTTTTGCCAAATACCGCATTGGCATAATCTAAAAATGGAAGTGGTGAACTCACTAAACTTTCAACATTTAAAAATAAACTTGCACCATATATAAATGCTAAGAAAATACAAAAAATCATAAATAATGACAGATGCATTGCTCGTGGAATGTTTTTATGAGGATTCTTAACTTCATTGATCATTGGGCAGATATATTCAACGCCAACCATTGTCCATAATGCCAAGCCAACTAAACCGATAAAGCTACCATCCATTATACCTGCAAAACCCCAATCAACAGGGGTACCAACTAACTCAGGATGAGGTTGACTCGCACCAGTAATAGCCACAAACCCAGTCAGTACTAATGCACTCACTAATACAAATGCTAAGAAGTTCTGCGCTTTAGCAAAAACATCTGTCCCAATTAGGTTAGTGATAGTGAAAATAACTAAAATAATCATTGGTACTACTTTTTCAGGTAATGCTCCAGGTAGTAACTCTCCTAACATAGCATCAACTAAAAACATCTCAACGGGTAAGGCTAAGACCGCTACAACAACATAGCCAGCAAACACAGCCACGATAGCAGGAAAGTGACCAATAGCTTTTTGTGTATAGGTCGCTAAAGTCCCAGCCTGAGGAAACATCAGCGATAATTCAGAGAAACTCATCGCATTAAATTGCGCTAAAATAAGTGCAACAACCATGGCGGCAACAAACCCCATTCCACCAATGCCTAAGCCTTGAAGTGCGGAGATCATAGCGCCTTGAACAATAACTAAGCCTATACATATGGCCATCATTGTTGGCAACCCTAATTTCTTCATCTTATTAGTGGCCGGTTTCGCAGCCATATTAACGTTATCTGAATCTGTTATAGCTATCATGTTTCTGTTCCTCTTTTGAGTAAAACGTTTTTATGATGTTAAAGTCGGTCGAAGCGATAAGGGCTTGGATCAACAAGTGGAGGGGTATTACAAACAATATCTGCCGCTAACTGACCAGCTGCGGGCCCAGTACCAAAACCATGGCCTGAGAACCCTGTTGCAATAGTTAAACCTGGAATAGCTTTGATACGGTCAATAACTGGATTTGAATCGGGTGTGACATCGATAATGCCAGCCCACTCTTCTTCTATTTCTGCTTTATTAAAAATTGGCCAGGCAGCACTTAAATTAGAGAGCGCTTCTTGATTGATAGCTGATGAAGGCTCAGGATCATTGGTACGTGCTTCTTCAAAAGGAGAGCGTCTATCGCTTTTCCAACGACGGCCTAATGAAAGATCTTTAAAGAATTCTCGACCTAAAGCTGGACGTAAGAAGCGATGTTGAGTACGAAGTTGTTCGAAATAACGCCAACCAATTAAGAGATGATCCAACGTCAGTGGCGCATCTAGTGCGGAACGTTGTGTGATAATAAAACCGCCATCTTGATGCTTTCTGAAAGAGAAATCAGGTCCACCTACCGCAATATCAGTTGGCCCTTCCATCGGTTTAGTACGAAGAACAGAACATTTAAGTGGCAGTGTCGGTAATGAAACACCCAAGTTACTTAAAAAACGTCTCGACCAAGCACCACCAGCCAGTAATACTTGGCCACAACGTATCTCTCCTCGTTCAGTCACCACGCCACACACCTTTCCACCGGATGTTGACAGAGTACGTACAGCGCAATTTTGTAACATGATTGCGCCTTTATCTATGGCTGCTTTAGCAATATTCGTTGCTGCAATAGCCGGTTCAGCTCGACCATCGGAAGGGGTATAAATTCCGCCTTTCCAATCGCCTTTACCGCCGGGTGCCGTTTGATCAATTTCTTGAGTGCTCATCATTTTTGAATCTAAATCAAGCCCTCGCACTGATTTCAACCATCCTTCATGCATGGCGACTTGTTCTTCTGTTTTGGCTAAAAAGATAATACCAGCCTGTTTGTAACCAACGCTTTGGCCAATACGGTCTGGCATTTCAGCCCATAGGCGATCGGCAGCCATTGCGAGTGGAACATCTTCAGCATGCCGACTTGTTTTGCGGATCCAACCTAAATTACGTGAAGACTGCTCTCCAGCAATATGACCTTTTTCTAGTAGCACAACTTTAATATTACGTTCAGCTAATGTCAGTGCAGCTGTTACGCCTATAATGCCACCACCAATAATGACAACCGTTGTTTCTTCAGGAAGTTGGTCAGTTGTATTGACTGCATCAAGTGTTTTTGTCATGAGTTTGTTCCTTGCTCGTTGTAAGCATTTCTATTTTAAATAGTGATTTCTTGAATATCTGCTGTTGCTGCTCCGCGATAAGCAGTCACTTCTAATTCCATTTTGTAGACGGTTGAACCTAATGGAGGACAAGTGACTGTCGTAGCAGGATTAATGCCTTTAAATTTTTCACCTATTAATTGCATAACAGCATGAACGTCTTCAGGATCTTGAATAAATACACGAGAAAAAACCACATCAGCTAAACTTGAATCAACTGCAGCTAACGCAGCTTCAATATTGCTAAAGACTTGTTCTGTTTGTTCTAAAACATCTTCAGGTATCACTTTGGTTTCAGGATTTCGTCCTGCTGTATTTGAAACGTAAATCCAGTTATCAACAGCAACTAAACGAGAATAACTGCCTATCTCTTCAAATTTTGAACCTGTTTTTACTTTTACTATTTGAGTTTTTGTCATGTGAATTTTCCGTATTAAAGTTTTTTATTAAAGTTCTGTATTAAAATGTCGTATTAAAGCAAAGTCTGCGTGAATGACCTTGATCGGTATTCACGCCTTTATAATCGCTATTGATAGCGACTAGCTAAGCTCAGGCGTTTCCCAAAGATTGAGTTTTACGCCAATATCCTGTTTTACTGCGTTATGATAGATTTTGGTTGCCCAAGCGACATCTTCAGTAGGTAAACCTCCTACCGATAACACAATAATTTCTTGATCATTTTTACGACCAGGAGTAGTGCCAGTAACGATAGAGCCTAGATCTTCAAGTTGATCTTTGGTCATTAAACCTTCGTCTATCATGTCCATGAAACGACATCCAATAATTGGAATGTACATGTGGGCAGGTTTTGGTACTTCTTCATGCCAAGCTTCATAAAGACCAATGTTATCCATCACTTTTCGAACATCATTATCTTCTAAGTCTTGATCTAATCGGCAGTAAGCAGGCATAGAAATGAAAGCACCTGGTTTGACCCACTCTCGTTTTATTTCTGGATATGAAGAGATATCGCCGGTCTCTCCTGAATTACAGTAAGTCACGATATCCGCATCTCGCACAACGTCTTCAAGGGTATCGACAACTTGTACATTGGTAATTTGAGGGAAGCTCTCTTTAACCCAACTAAGAAAACTATCGAGACTTTTTTGACCTCGACCTTTAATTTTAAGCGTATCAATTTGTGGGCATACAGCCATGAAGGCAGCAATTGATGTTTTACCCATAACGCCAGGGCCTAACAGACCAACCACTTTTGAGTCTTTACGCGCTAAATGACGAGCACCCACCCCAGGGACAGCGCCAGTGCGATAGGCAGAAAGTAAGTTTGCAGACATGTGTGCTAACGGAGCACCCGTGTCAGTATCGTTAAGTGTGAACATTAAGATTGAACGTGGCAGTCCTTTTTCACGGTTAGCAATGTTAGAGCCGTACCATTTCACACCACAGGTTTGGAAATCACCACCAAGGTAGGCCGGCATTGCCATTAAACGACGGTCTGGAGTGTGACGAGGCATCGTCGCTATTTCTGGATTTTCAGGAAAAGTTACCATCGCGCCATGAGAATCGTTATTGGCGCCTGCCATACGATAATCACCTTTGTAAAGTAATGCGAACATCTCTTCCATCGCATCAACACAACCTGGCATATCTTTAACGCCCGCTTTGATCATGTCTGGTTCTGAAAGATATATAAAATCGATTTGAGTATTGTCTGACATAACATCACCTTAATTTTTTGAAATAGGATTACTTACAACATTTTATTTTTATGTCTGCTTCATTACTTTAATAACATCCAATGACATGTTTCTGTTATTGGATTAGCACTGTTCAGCAGCAAGTGATATTTATCCTAGACCTCTAAAATTTTTCCGTATTGAACTTTTACGACACAGTTTTTTATGGTGTGAATAATTATGTTTATGGAGTGAATAATTACAGAGATATTAATAAGCATTAAATTTATTGGCATTAGGTTTGCAAACAGGAAGGTATCTCTTAGGCATTTTTTATAAATGGAATTTATACATGTCAACCAATTCGCTTGTTAGTCACCTCGCTCGAATTCGCTCTAAGCAACCTTGGTTAGTGATGAATGCGGCGGAGAAATTTTCGGTATCTGGGTCAAATCATCAATCCATTTCTCATTTTTATAGTTTTCAGCCGAAAGCATCTGTAGAGCAGACTTTTGCTATTCCAGATGGTTGTGTCGATATACTCTTTGATTGTGATGCCAGTAACCCTAATGCAGCGGTTTTTGGTACACCGATGGAAGCACTTACCATTGAATTAAATAAGAATCACCGATACTTTGGCGCTCGATTCGTATCTGGCGTGATGCCCGATTTTATAGATTTATCTGCCGCCGAATTAATAGGGCGTAATTACGATCTTTTAGATGTTGTTCCTCAAGCAAATCAACTACTTGATGGAATAGTTAATAGTACCGATTTCTCTCAACAAGTCGCTGTTTTTGGACGATTTATTGAAACACAAAATGAACGCAAACCGTCAATGTTAACTGCGCAAGTCTTACGCAATATTTATGATAGTGAGGGAACGGTTCGTATTAATGAATTAGAAGAAAAAACGGGATACAGTGCACGTACTTTACAGCGACAATTTGGGGCTGATATGGGCATGTCTCCCAAAGCTTTTTGCCGTATTATTCGTTGTCAGTCTGCTGTTTATGGGCTTAATCATCGTGAAGAAGTCACTTTTTCTGACTTAGCTTGTGATTTAGGGTTTAGCGACCAATCACATTTTTTGAGAGAGTTTAAAAAGCTGGTTCATACCACGCCATTAGATTATTTAACTCGAGTGAAACATCAAAATTACTTAGAAAGCATCCAATATTTATGAGCAATAAGGGTGCATAGAGAGCATTTTTTGCACTATGGTTGTGCTCTGTATCAGCTTCATCTTTGTATCCCTTTCAATATTTACAAGATAATATACCTATTAAAAATTAACTATACTCATCGAAAAATTTTAGCTGATTTAACTTAGGTGAAGAAATCGCATCGAAGTAGCTAAATTGAGGGATAAAAACCGCTCTCTAGGAGCGGTTTGTGTTGTAATGCGATGCTTTTATTGGGCTACCTTCCATAAGCCAGATTAGCTTAAATTACCCGATAATAGCGTTAGCACTTGCTTCTTTTTGATTTAACCTGCAATCAAATCTTTATAAGCAATCGTTTTACCTTGTGGTTTTTCATTAGGTAATTTCGCTTTAGGTGATCCAGGTTGGTCTAACCAGTAAGACGCATCTTTTTCTGGATTTAGTACCGGTCCACATTCCCCCTGTGCTTTACTTCGCTCTAGACGTGCCATTACTTTATCTTGCGCTTTAGCTAAACCATCCATTGCTTCTTGTGCTGTTTTTTCACCGCTTGCAGCTTCTGCAACATATTGCCACCATAACTGTGCAAGTTTAGGATAATCCGGCACGTTAGTGCCCGTTGGTGTCCATTGTAAACGTGCTTGGCTACGATAGAACTCAACTAAACCACCCAGTTTAGGTGCTGCATCTGTCATTGCTTGTGAATTAATATCTGATTCACGAATTGGTGTTAACCCAACTAATGTTTTCTTCAGTGACACTGTTTTAGAGGTCACAAATTGTGCATATAACCAAGCTGCTTTTCTTCTATCAACAGGTGTTGAATTTAAGAATGTCCATGCACCGGCATCTTGATAGCCTAGTTTCATGCCTTCTTCCCAGTACGGACCACGTGGAGAAGGGGCCATACGCCATTTAGGTGTACCATCTTCATTTACCACTGGTAAACCGGGCTTCACCATGTCAGCCGTAAAGGCGGTATACCAGAATATTTGTTGTGCAATACTACCCTGTGCAGGTACTGGACCTGATTCACCAAAGGTCATACCAGCAGCTTCAGGTGGCGCGTATTTTTTCAACCATTCTACGTATTTTGTGGTTGCATAAACGGCTGCAGGACCATTGGTTGCACCACCACGAGAGACGCTTGAGCCTACTGGGTTACACCCCTCTACACGAATACCCCATTCATCCACGGGAATACCGTTTGGTAGACCTTTATCACCAGCACCTGCCATAGATAACCATGAATCAGTGAAACGCCAGCCTAACGAAGGATCTTTTTTACCGTAATCCATGTGCCCATAAATACGTTTTCCGTCAATCTCTTTGACTTTTTCAGAGAAAAACTCAGCAATATCTTCATAGGCAGACCAGTTTAATGGCACTCCTAATTCGTAACCATATTCACTTTTAAAGCGTTTTTTAAGATCAGGACGTTCGAACCAATCGGCACGGAACCAATACAGGTTAGCAAACTGTTGAGTAGGCAGTTGATAAATTTTTCCATCGGGTCCAGATGTAAAACTTAAACCAATGAAATCTTCTATATCTAAAGTTGGAGAGGTAACAGCCTTGCCTTCTCCCTTCATAAAGTCACTAATAGGTACTACTTTACCATAGCGGAAGTGTGTTCCTATTAAGTCAGAATCGTTCACATAAGCATCATAGATATTACGCCCTGATTGCATTTGGGTTTGTAGTTTTTCAACTACATCGCCTTCTTGAATTAAATCATGGTTTACTTTGATACCAGTAATTTCATAAAACGCTTTAGCTAGCTTTTTAGATTCATATTCATGAGTGGTTAGCGTTTCAGAAGCAACATTAATTTCCATGCCACGGAAAGGTTTGGCCGCTTCAGTAAACCAGCTCATCTCTTCCATTTGTTGTTTGTTAGTTAATGTTGATGGTGTAAATTCTGAGCCGATCCAATCACTTGCTGAGTCACTGTATTGATCTGCTAATGCTAAGCTACTGCATCCTGCTATCATGATAGCAACGCTTAAGCGGCCAAGTTTAAATACTGATTTCTTTTTATCAAACATTCTCTGAGTCCTTTTATTAATTAAAGTGCTGATAGTAATCGCCTTAATTAAGTGATCTATTTTACTGCTTTAAATTACGATCAATTCTTTAATACTATTACTATTGTCATCTATTTAATGAAGGCACCTAACGGTGCATAAAACATCCTTTTTGTAAGACCTAAGATACTCTGTTTACCATATCACCCCCATTTCATTACAATGAGCAACCAAATAATGGCTACTGTAAAGGGCAGCCAGATAGTCACTTCCGTAAATCCGATAAACCCTAAATGAATAAATGCGGCACTTAATAAACTGATAAACAGCCTATCGCCACGTGTCGTCTCCATTGGAAAAAATCCTTTCCTTGCGATACAAGGGCTTACAATTTCCCAATAAGTCATTCCTATTAAAATACAAGCAATCCCTATAAAGAATAATGCTGAAGGTGTTGTCCATGCCATCCAACTCATACTGTTCTCCTATACTCGGCCAAGAGCAAAGCCCTTCGCCACATGATTTCTAACAAACCAAATTACTAATACACCCGGTAAAATTGTGAGCACACCGGCGGCGGCTAATACGCCCCAGTCGATACCAGATGCGCTGACGGTTCTGGTCATAACTGCTGCAATCGGTTTTGCACTAACAGAGGTTAATGTTCTCGCTAGTAATAACTCAACCCAACTAAACATGAAGCAGAAGAAAGCCGTTACTCCGATTCCTGAGCTAATTAACGGGATAAAAATTTTGGTAAAAAACTTAGGAAAACTGTAACCATCAATATAAGCAGTTTCATCAATTTCACGTGGTACACCGGACATGAACCCTTCTAAAATCCAGACCGCTAACGGCACGTTAAATAAACAGTGCGCCAGTGCAACACCAATATGGGTATCAAATAATCCCACCGATGAATAAAGTTGAAAGAAAGGTAATAAAAATACGGCTGGTGGTGACATTCGATTGGTCAATAACCAAAAGAACAGATGCTTATCTCCGATAAAACGAAAACGTGAAAAAGCATAAGCTGCTGGTAGAGCAACTAATAGAGTGATCACCATATTCAGCGATACGTAATAAATAGAGTTGATGTACCCCATATACCAGCTAGCATCGGTAAAAATAGTCATGTAATTAGCGAATGTGAATTCATTTGGCCAAAAGGTTAATGTACCTAATATCTCTTGGTTGCTTTTAAATGACATCATCAATAACCAATACAGGGGCAATAGCAAAAACAGAATGTACACGCTAAGGCCAATTGTTTTTTTCTTATTCATAAATCCGTCCTTATGCTGATTATTTGTTGTCACTATGTGTCATGGCGGTGTAGAACAACCAACTCACTAACAAGATGATCAAGAAGTAAATGATCGAGAATGCGCCCGCTGGACCGATATCAAATTGTCCTACTGCCATTTTAGTTAACGCTTGGCTTAGGAACGTCGTAGAGTTACCAGGGCCGCCGCCGGTTAATACAAAGGGTTCGGTATAAATCATAAAGCTGTCCATAAAGCGCAATAACACGCCTATCAGTAATACACTCTTAAGCTTAGGGAGTTGTATGTATCTAAACACTGCCCATGCGGATGCTCTATCAATACTCGCAGCTTGGTAATAAGCGTCGGGAATGGCGCGTAATCCTGAAAAAGACAGGAGTGCAACCAAGGATGTCCAATGCCATACATCCATTAATAAGACCGTTAACCAAGCATCAATGGGGTTTGCTGCATAGTTATAATCAATACCTAAGGAGTTTAAAGCCCAGCCAAATAAGCCAATATCTGCACGTCCAAATATTTGCCAAATCGTGCCCACTACGTTTAATGGAACCAGTAGAGGCAAAGCCAGTATTAATAAACTAATCACGGACCACTTACCTGATTTGGGCATCATTAATGCCACGCCAATACCAAGCGGGATTTCAATTAACAGTACTGACCCGGAAAAAATAAACTGCCTGACTAAGGAATCTTGCAGCCGTGAGTTATTGAGAATTTCTCGATACCATTCAGTGCCTACAAAGTAGCGAGTACTGACATCAAAAATATCCTGCAGTGAATAGTTCACAACTGTCATTAAAGGCACGATGGCACTAAAGGCAACCAATATAAAAACAGGTAATACTAGGAACCATGCCTTATTCGAATGGGGTTTATTCATGGTTATTCTCCTTTTCAACAAGAAACTCGTCGATGTATAACATTAACCATTGTTCAGGAAAGCTAATAAAAGTACTTTTATGAGGGACTTTTTGGTCCTCCTGTAAGCGCGCTTTAATTGATACACCTGCGAGTGTTAACGTGACAATTTTATAAGTCCCTAGGTCTTCAACAAACTCAACACTTGCTTCATGCGCTTGCGAGTTCGGTTTGTCCCAAACGTGCACAAATTCAGGTCTAATACCTAATTTAAGGTTATTGGAGGTGCTGTGTTGTAGTGCTTTTTTCTCTGCATCACTGAGTGGAAAAGCGATGTTGCCAAAGCAAACGCCTTCTTTACAGCGTTTGACTTCAAGGAAGTTCATTCCGGGACTACCGATAAAGTAACCCACAAAAGTATGGTTAGGCTGTTCAAATAATTCACGTGGAGTACCAAATTGAACTACCTGACCGCCATACATGAGGGCTATTTTATCGGCAAATGTTGAGGCTTCTAATTGATCATGGGTGACATAAACCATGGTGGTTTTAAATTTTTCATGGATCTGTTTTAATTTGCGACGTAATTTCCATTTTAATTGCGGGTCAATCACGGTTAATGGTTCATCGAACAAGATCGCAGAAACATCGTCTCTTACCAAGCCACGGCCCATTGATACTTTTTGCTTTTCATCAGCAGTGAGGTTCGCAGCTTTTTTGCTCAAAACATCGGTAAGTTCTAAAATTTCTGCTATTTCAGTCACTTTGGAATTTATTTTGGCTGCACCCGTGCCCATATTACGTAGTGGGAAAGCTAAATTATCAAATACACTCATGGTGTCATAGACCACTGGAAACTGGAAAACCTGTGCAATATTGCGATCTTGAGGGGGAATTTCGTTAACGCGAACCCCATCAAACAATACTTCACCTTCAGAAGGTTTTAACAAACCTGAAATGATATTAAGTAAGGTTGATTTACCGCAACCAGAGGGGCCTAATAGTGCAAATGCACCACCATCATGCCAAATATGATCCATCTGTCTAATTGCATATTCAGGTGGGTTTGCACTAGTGTCATAGCTATGTGCTAGTGATTTTAAATGAATCTCAGCCATGGAAGTGATCCTCTATTCTGCGACTAGATGCTTGGATTAAATCTCCATCCTTTTCAAATACATTTAGTTTGTGGGTAGGAACATAGATTTTAATTTTTTCATCTACGTGGTAGCTATGAACGCCGGATAGGTGCAATACCATTTGAAAGTGTGCGTTTCGAACGTGTAAGAATGTTTCTGAACCACTGATTTCGGCCACTTCAACCTGCACTGAAATTTCTAAATCATCATCATTTTTAGGCAAGAGGCTTAAATGACTAGGTCGTATTCCAAATTGGTATTCGCCTGCAGACAGCGTATTTAACTCTGAAGTTAATGGGAAATGCACCATATTATCAAAGGTCACTTCATTTTCAGTAATATGCCCTTTGATCATATTAATAGGCGGCTCATTGAATAAGGTGGCGGCAATGACATTGCAAGGTGAGTGATAGGTTTCTGCTGTCGGGCCTGTTTGAATTATTTGACCTTCATGCAAAATAGTGGTGGTACCGCCTAAAGCTAATGCTTCGTTGGGCTCAGTGGTCGCATACACGGCAATAGTATTTCGTTGAGCAAATAATTCACGCATTTCAATACGTAACTCTTCGCGCAACTTATAATCTAAATTCACTAGGGGTTCATCAAACAAGATAAGCTCCGCGTCTTTTATTAAAGCACGCGCCATGGCCGTTCTTTGCTGTTGCCCTCCTGAAAGTTCAAGAGGTAAGCGTGATAAAAAAGGCGTAATGCGTAACATTTCAGCTATTTCCATCACTTTCTCTTTAATACTTTTCTCTGACTCTTTTGCTAAGCGCAGGGGGGAAGCAATATTGTCGTACACACTCATATTCGGGTAATTAATGAATTGTTGGTAAACCATAGAAATATTACGTTTTTGTACCGATACACCCGTCATATCAATACCGTGCATAAGGACGCGACCAGATGTCGGTTTTTCTAATCCCGCCATCAAACGCATTAAGCTTGTTTTTCCAGATAGGGTCCGCCCTAGTAATACATTAAAGGATCCAGGCTCAAAGGTTAGGTTTGCCTGATTAATGTAATACTGGCCATCTACTATCTGTGTCACATTTTCCAACGTCAGGGACATAGCGCGATAATCTCCATTTAGTTATAAAGAAATAAAACAAGGGGTTGTTCAATTTCACTATTTATTAACATCAATGGGGTATAGCGAAATCCATGCCAAAGTTTAAAATTAACGTAATAGTATGATTTTAAATGGTTTCTTTGTCTTTTCAGGTTTTTTAAAAAGTGTTCAAATTTTCATGGAATGAGCGGTTTGTTAATAATGTGAACAGATTGTTAACACTATTAAGTGATCTGGGTCGTTTAATATCTAAATCGCCCTTAATGACGCATGGTTATTATTTTGAGGAAAGATCAATATATTATGAAACTGGAACTTTTTTTCATTAAGTTATTGTTTTTAAATGATAATTTTGTTGTTGGCGTAGAGTGATGAGTATTTAGGATAAATAGAGAAGGGCTCCTGAATAATGTCTGCCATCGCAAAATGCAGCTTTACCCTCCTGTTTGTTATATTTATGTGATCGAAAATCTGTCTTTGTAAAAATTTGTAATCATACTGTGCTTCCTGAAAATTTTGGTACCTACATTTTTTATTTTCTATACAGGTATGCCATTCATATAATGTAAAAGGTAATGCTATGACACGAGCTGCAGCTGAATTTATTGAACATGAAGCACTAATTGCAAACTCGTGGCAACGTTGTCGTGAGTCTGGGTTGTCACATAATTCACACCCAGATGTTGAGCATTTAGACAGAGGCGAATTATCGTCATCGCTTGAGCAGCATCATCTATTACTTGAAACTACACACTATGAAGTGCTGCCGTTTTATGAAAATTTATTGGCTAACAGTAATAGTCAGGTCATGCTTGCAGATGGCCATGGCAGCATTATTAAAAGTTGGGGTGAACAACGTTTTAAACCCCAACATAAAGCGTTGTTTACGCCGGGGGCAAATTGGCAGGAGTTGTCTTTAGGCACTAATGCTATTGGTACCGCTTTAGAAACAGGTAGCATTGTGCAGATTAATCATGACGAGCACTTTTTAATTGCGAATCGTTTTATGACGGGGTCTGCCGCTCCTATTTATGGTGTAGACAGAGAAATGTTAGGTGTCATCGATATTTCAAGTGATACCTATTTACCTGAATGGCATACCTTAGGCATGGTTAAAATTATGTCGCAAGCGATAGAAAACCAGCTGATCATCTCTCACTTCAAAAATAATCATTATATTTTACGTATTAATACTAGTGCTGAGAATATAGATAGTCAGTGGTCTGCACTCATTGTATTTGACGAAACTGGGCTGATCATTTCTGCTAATCGTCGTGCTGAATTAGTACTTTGTAGTGATTTGAAATTGGTTAATATTACGGACATTTTTGAAATAAATATTAGTCAGTTATTAAATCAACCGGAAGATTTTCAAGTGCCGTTGATGACTAAAAAGCAGTGTCGAATGCATGGTGTTTTACATAAGCCCCAGCAAGTTGCACCACGAGTTTTAGACTTTAGAAGTCTAGCGCCAGACCATCATAAGTTGCATGTTTCTGAGCAACATAAATTTAAACTGGATGAACTTAATTTAGGTGATCCAACCCTAGCAAAGGCTATTTTACAAAGTAAAAAAATTGTAGATAAAGATATTCCTATTTTGATCCGTGGAGAGACTGGAGTAGGGAAAGAAGTGTTTGTGAAGGCTTTACATTATTCAAGCTTGCGTCATAAACATAATATGATCACGGTAAATTGCGCTTCTATTCCACAGGACTTAGTCGAGTCGGAATTATTTGGTTATGAAAAAGGCGCTTTTACAGGGTCGAATAATAAAGGCTATATCGGTCTAATACGTAAAGCTGATAAAGGTACGTTATTCTTAGATGAGATTGGTGACATGCCACTTAATGTCCAAGCGAGATTATTAAGGGTATTACAAGAAAGGCGGGTCAACCCACTAGGCAGTACTGAATCATATCCCGTTGACTTCAAACTAGTTTCAGCAACTAATTGTAATTTAAAAGAGGCGGTAAAAGCCGGCACTTTTAGACAAGATTTATATTACCGAGTCAGCGGGTTAAATATTGAATTACCCGCTCTACGAGATCGCACTGACCGTCGAGCTCTGATTCAATTTCTACTTAATTATTATGCTGAAAATAAAAAACAGGCCTTGATCACTGAACGCACTATGCAGCGCTTTTGTCAGCATCCTTGGCCGGGTAACATCAGACAGTTGGTGAGTGTGATTCAGATTGCTCAAGCAATGTCAGAGGATGAAGCCATTGATTTACAATACTTACCCGATGACTTTTTTGCCGATATGGAAGATCAACTTAATGACAATGTCAGCGCATTAATGGTTGATAATACGGCGGTAAGTAGCGAGCCAGATGAATCGATTAAACTTGAAGGTGATGATAGAGATATTGTTAATTTATATCAGTCTTTAAGTTGTAATATTTCTAAAACAGCTTTGGAGTTAGGGGTTAGTCGTAACACCGTGTACAAACGTTTACGCGATTGTGGCCATAAATGAACTTTATTTATGTTCGTATGGATAGCCAGATCGATTTTTAAGTAGGCTTGTTATATACCTACTCCGCTAAAAAGCAGATCAGTCTAGTTGCTTCAAATACATCATTTCTGCACTAGAAATTTTGGAAAAAAGAACAGCAATTTTTCGCAATTTTTGTCTTGAATTCATCCATTTTTTTGGTCGATATTTGTTCACATGCTTAATGGAATAAGTATTACCTTAAGAAATTGATGCTCAAGTAAGATTGTTTTTGTACTGACGAAGCTGGCAGCAATTACTTAAAAAATAATTAACTATGGAGTCTATTATTTATTGCTAAGTAACAGTGTAACTACTATACATGCAGCATGTATGACTGCATTAACTTTTAAACAAAGGAAACTTATGATGAAGCAAATATTAATACTTACTTTTACGACTTTCTTATTAGCCGCTTGTTCAAATGTGCCTAACCTTGATGATTATGCTCATGATCCCGATGCCATGTGGGAGCAAGGTAAAAAACAATCCAATAAGGGAGAAAAATTAATTATTAAAGGGGAAAAACTGCTGGAACAATCTCGCCAAGAGTTTCGAGAAGGTGAGGAATTGATTCAATTGAGCAGCGATGCGATCCTTAAAGCCAGACAAGATTATCAACTAGAAGCAACGCGTATTGGTGATTCTACTAGTCCTAAAGAAATTGAGTTTGAAGCAGATAGATTAATCTTTATTGGTGAGAAATGGGAAGATGCCATTGATGATGTAAAAAAAGGTAACGCGATGGTAGAAAAATCTAAACAGCGACAAACTGAAGCACAAGCGTATATTAAAGAAGGGCGCGAAGCGGTTGAATTAGGAAGTAATTTTATTCGAAACAGCCAACGTTTAAGATTAAGTATTCCACTTTTAGATAGTCCAAGTAAATCCGACTAAGGGCAAAAATCACTGAGTCCGCTTAGTTTAGACGTTTCAAGTAGCTTAGCATCAAGCTCCTCGATGCTTATCAATAGCGCAAGGAGCTTTAATGCAATTCTCATAACGCTACCTAAATTTCCAGCGCTGCTGCAGCCGCAACATAGGGTAGCTGGTGGGCTATTGCTACACTTTCACAGGTTAATTGACCATTAATGACATTTAGCCCTGCTAATAAACCCTGATCATTTTGTAATGCGTCTTTATAGCCTAGGTTGGCTAGTTTAATAATATATGGCAGGGTTGCATTATTGAGTGCAAACGTTGAAGTACGCGCAACTGCACCTGGCATGTTGGCGACACAATAGTGAACCACTTCATCAACAATGAAAGTAGGATCTTGATGAGTTGTTGCATGTGAGGTTTCGAAACATCCACCTTGGTCAATCGCTACATCGACAATAGCTGAGCCTGGTTTCATTTTAGCGATATGCTCTCGTGTTACTAGTTTAGGTGCAGCGGCCCCTGGAATTAATACCGCACCAATAACAAGGTCCGCGGCTAATACTTCGGCCTCCAGTACATCTGTTGTTGAATAGAGAACCTTAACTCTGCTGCCAAATTGAATATCTAAATTACGTAGTGTATTAATATTACGGTCTAAAATAGTCACGTCTGCACCTAAGCCGACTGCCATTTGAGCTGCATTATTACCCACCATACCACCACCAATAATCACTACTTTTGCAGGGGCAACGCCTGGTACGCCGCCTAACAACATACCACTTCCTTGATTTGATTTTTCTAAGGATTGTGCGCCAGCTTGGATCGCCATACGTCCCGCTACTTCTGACATCGGTGCTAAGAGAGGTAAACCACCTTTTGTATCAGTGACTGTTTCATAGGCGATACATACTGCTTTTGAATCAATTAAGTCCTGCGTTTGTGGTAGGTCAGGCGCCAGGTGTAAGTAGGTAAATAGAATTTGTCCTTCACGTAACATTGCACGCTCAATGGCTTGAGGTTCTTTCACCTTAACAATCATATCAGCCTTGGCAAAAATAGTATTCGCTTGATCTTCAATGCTTGCTCCTGCAGCAATGTAATCTTGATCAGTGAAGCCAATCCCGTTTCCGGCATCTTTTTCAACAGTGACAGTATGGTCATTTTGCACTAACTCACGCACACTCGCTGGCACCATACCAACACGATATTCATGATTTTTAATTTCTTTAGGTACACCGATATGCATAATTTTTTCCTTTCAATGTTAATGAAGTTGATTGTTAGGAGACTACAAATAAATATTTGATAGAAATAGTATAAATAATTGAAAAAAGTTATATTCACTACTTATATGAATATAATCCTTTTAAAGTATTCTTAATAAGAGAATAAAACTATTTAATAGCAAAGGTTGGTTGATGTCACTAGATAGAGTTGATCGTAATATATTACGAGAATTACAGAAAAATGGCCGGATCTCTAATGTGGAGCTTTCTCAAAAAGTAGGACTAAGTGCAACGCCTTGTTTGGAAAGGGTGAAAAGATTAGAAAAGCAAGGGGTTATCAAGTCTTATACTGCGTTGTTAGACCCTCAATACTTAGATTCATCGTTACTTGTTTATATCGAGCTGACATTAAAACGATCTAGCCCGGATGTTTTTGAACGCTTTAATAAGGCTGCAACACAACTCGACTCTATTTTAGAATGTCACTTAGTGTCCGGTGATTTTGATTATTTATTAAAAACACGTGTCGCGGATATGTCAGCATATCGTAAAGTCCTTACAGAAACCTTACTATTATTACCCGATATAAAAAATTCAAAAACTTATGTGGTGATGGAAGAAGTGAAATATTTAACGTCAATTAATGTCCCTAATTAATTAACGTTACTTTCTAAATGCTTTCACTTATTTAGAGACGCAATAAAATATTGTTTTAGCTAGTTATAAAGTTCATCTACGTCGCCATTTAAGATACTTTTATTGATTCGCTGAAGACTACTTTGTGCCGTCTCTAATACTTGCTGCATGTTTTCATAACAACGACGTTCATTTTTTCCATAAGCGAGGAAGTTTAATGTCACTTGATAACCCATGCCTCCGCTATCTAGACCGTCCCCTAATGATAAATAGCAAGTCGGTGATGTTGATAAGCATATTGCGCCGGCTTTAAACCCTGGTTTTATACTTGAAACTTGAATCAATAGATTATTAACTAACCATTGAATACTTTTTTGCTGACAATTTTCTGGCAAGTCGCGAAATAAAACCATCAAGCGGCCGCTGCATTTTTTTGCAAAGGGATATTGTTGATCGGGGTTATTCTCAACTTCAGTAAATGTGCAATCATTACTTTCCAGTAAGGATTTTGTACTATTTATCCACTCAATTAACGAATAAAACGTTCCTGTAAATGCCCACTTCTTAAAAGGAATAAGATCTTCTAATGTAGTTCGAATCAAATCAGGCCTTTTTTTAAAATCGATATAAATAAACTGTTTATTTTCTACCATATGAGTCCACGGATGGGACCTTAAAGTGCTGTTGTCGATTTGCTCGGATACAAATGCATCCATATCTATTCCTTTTAAAGTTACTTGTTATGGTTGTACTTGATATTAACAGTTATCTTTATGGAGCTATATAACAGATTAAACACGAAACACGTCATGCTTTAAAAAAGTGGTAAGTCTGCTTAAGAAAAGGAAACTATATTTATTAAATCTAGCTCACAGCGTTTGCAAAATTTAGAAACTGTTACTATTTATATTTTAACGATGACATTGCTAGTTTTTAATTTGATGACTACACTGTGCAGCAATTTATCTGGCATAAAAAGTCTTTGTATTATCAAATAATAATGATGAATAAAGGTTAATGGTCACTAATTATTAGTAGTCATTGTCTGATATAATTAATACAAAATTATCTAAAGGCTTAGTATAAAGTCTGTAATTATTAAAAAGTTGGTGAGTTGTACTATGACAAATAATCGAAAAACATTATTAGCGGCGTTAACCATTAATAATGGCACTATTATGGATTGTAACGAGGCTTTTACTGAGCTATTTGGTTTCACTACTCAACAACTAAAGCATATGCCTATAGAAAATAAACTAGTGCTTTCAGAAAATAGTGAATTTACTAATTTACAAACATTATGTATTGCGGCGATGGCAACGGAAGAGGGGCTCTTTACTACCGCTGGGATGTTTAATCATTTACATTATGTTGTCGCTGTTAAATTACACTGTGTCGCTCAAGGTAATAATACTTTCACATTACATTTTTGCATCGCAAAAAATAAATCAATTGATCCAATCTCTGAGTTACCTAACGGGTGGGCGTTAACTTCCAGAATCAATTATTTAACCAATAACAAGTCCCTTACATTGAAAGAGTTGGTGTTGATTATTATTGAAGTCGATAATTTTTCGACGATTAATTACCGTTATGATTATTTGGTAGGTGACCAATATTTAGTGATGTTAGGTAAGCGGTTACAGCAATCAGCCAAAGACTTTGGTTTTGTTATTCGCTATTCAAATGCAAAATTTGCTATTTTAATAGAAGATCATAACAACTTATCCTCACAGCAATTAATGAATAAAATAGAGTTGATTTGTAAGCACCTTTGCTCAGATTTAATTAAACCTATCGCTATTTCAGCTGACATTGAAATAAATAAATCTTTTAGTATAGGAGTCAGTTCACCGGGGTTTGAATATAATTGCTACCATTCTATGCAGATAGCTGCAGAAACTGAAAAACAAAAAGCCAGAAGATACAGTGTTAATAAATATTATATTGCGCCCCCTGTGCCAACCGATGAATTATTAAATAAAAAGCTAATTACCGATGCATTACCCTTGGCAATAGCCCAAGATAAAATACAGCTACATTACCAACCTCAATATGATATCAAAACTAATAAACTGATTGGTTTTGAAGCGCTATCTCGTTGGTATGACGAATCATTAGGGTACATTGCTCCTGATATTTTTGTTGCTATAACCGAAGACATTGGGTTGCACTTCGAATTTGATCTCTGGGTTTTTGAGAAAGCTTGTAGGCAATTAGTTAAATGGAAAATAGGCGCTATTGTAGTGCCACGTATTGCGATTAATGTGTCCTTTAAAACAATGGAAATGAGTACATTTATTGAACGTATAAAAGTTATTCTCGATCAAACTGGTTGTCCAACGCATTTGCTTGAATTAGAAATAACCGAAACGAGTTCTATCACTAATGCCAGCATGCTTTCGGCTAATATGTTACAGATTAAAGAGTTAGGGATGTACATTTCCATTGATGACTTTGGGACAGGTTATTCATCATTAAGCTTGATTCGAAATTTTTATTTATCGATTGATAAATTGAAACTAGACCGTAGTTTGATCGATAAAGTTTGCCATACACAATTGGATAAAAACTTTGTAAAACATATCATCAAACTCGGAAAAATATTAAAAGTAGCAGTACTAGCAGTACTAGCAGAAGGAGTAGAAACCCAGCAACAATTGGACCTGTTGATAGAATTAGGTTGTGATTATGCACAGGGGTATTACTTTTCAAAACCTGTACCCCTTGAAGAAGTTCCTGCATTAATTCATGCCAGTGAATGCGTTTAAGTGCCTTGTAGTGCACTTTTATTAACATTTACTGATTATTTTTGATTCAAAAAACCACTGATATATTCAATTTGTTGCCATCAAGATCACGAGCATAGGCGCCATAATAATCTGGATGATAATCTCGTGGTCCGGGTAACCCTTCATCGCTACCACCACATTTTAATACAGCCGCATGGAAAGCCCTTACTGACTCAGGATCTGGAGCAGAAAACATGACTTGTGTGCCATTACCAAATGTCGCCTGTTGTTTATTAAACGGTAAGATTAAGAAGAATGTCACTTTGCCATCTTTGCCCGCATAACCTCTTTCTTGCTCATCAGATACGATACAAGTCATTCCAATTGTGGCTAATACTTGATCATAAAAAGCACCGGAAGTTACTAAGTCATTGGTACCAATACATACACCAGAAAGCATATTTTTTCCTTAAAGTCATAATGAAAATTATTTGAAAGTAACTTATTTAAAAGTAACCATTGCCTACCTATACCCGTTATCAATCGAGATGCTTTATTCAGTCGTTAGCTTGGACAGCAAGGCAAGGCGTAACATGATGACAATGGCTAGTCCTTATCGAATGTTGCAACGCCGAATTGCTTTTCGAGCTAACGACCCACAGGGCAAGTTGTGAGGCAAGCATCTTCGTTGTTAGAAAGTATTGATTGAACTAGTTAGATCTTCAACTTCCTGCCTAGAAGCTACTCACCTCACAACTTGCTGAACTTTGCATATTGAATGGTAACGGGTATATATTGCAGCTATAAGTATTTTGTCACTTTATTAAGATAACAAAGTGTAATGTGATTTTAAATCGATTGTTAAGGAATTTTTGGCAATTTAACTATCAAGCTGTCTATATGTATTTCTGGGTGTGTAAGCATTAATTGCAAAGTTTACTTACAGGTTTAACAGCTTGATGGAATAATAAGCGGTTATAATATAAAAACCTAATATATGTATTTTTTCCTTTTAGATTAACGATTTATGGTATAAATTTTAGCCCTTAATTTTTTAAGATAGTTAAATAAGCAAGCCGCCATGTGGACGCTGTTAGACAAAGTTAGACAGATGTTAGGCAGCTAACGAGTACTTATACGCATACTTAATGAAGGCAAAGACCCTGTAAATATATATTACTGGTTAATCTCGCTTTTTAGACCTTGTAAAAGGTTACGTTTACCGAGCATATGTTGTCTTTCATGTGTTTTACAGTGGCTTATTGCTCTTTGAGATAAAGCGACACCGGTTTTATTACAGCCTCAAGCAAACACATATTAAATAGCAAAATATCAGTTGTCCTTAAGTGAATGAAACTTTATTGCCTCTTTAATGCCTTATCGAGTCAATTTACTAATATCTTATAGTGCAGTATCCATATTCAAAAAATACAATTATATGTCATTCATAAAAACGAGCCAAAGGATTGTTCATGATATCAAATCACCTTAATAAACTTAGAGGTCTACATGCTGCGTTAGATAATCTGCAGTCATTTGTTTATATAAAAGATACTGAATCAAAATATATTTACGCTAATAAATACACTCTGGACTTATTTAAATGTGCAGCTGAAGATTTGCATTTAATTCGAGATCAACAATTATTTTCCCCTGAAATAGTAGAAAAGTTAAGAGAAATAGACTTGAAGGTTTTGTCTGGTCAGGAAACTAGAGAAGAAATTACTATCAATGAAGATAGTGCTGATAAGAAAGTTTACCTTGAAGTGAAAACACCTCTCTATTCAGAAACATTACCTAACCTCATTATCGGTATCTTAGGTATTTCGACGGATATTACTTACCAAAAAAAATTGGAAGAGAAAGCACTAACATTAGCGAAAACAGACGCACTAACCAATTTAATCAATAGATTGGAACTTGATTCAGTGCTTGATTTACAAATAGAGCAATCAAAACGTTTTGCACACCCATTGAGTATTATTATGTTTGATATCGACCATTATAAAAAAGTTAATGATAATTTTGGACATCTGGTTGGTGATCAATGCTTAGTTGAAATGGCTTCTATTTTAAAAAATAATGCGCGTGTTATTGATACTGTAGGCAGGTGGGGAGGAGAAGAGTTTTTGATTATCTGTAACGAAACTGATTTAAATGGTGCGTTAAAACTAGCAGAAAAATTAAGAGAGGCAGTTGAAAATAATCAGTTTAAAACGGTCAATCATATAACTGGAAGTTTTGGTGTCGCAAGCTTTAAAGCCGAAGATACAATTGATACGTTAATAAATAGAGCGGATCAGGCATTATATAATGCAAAACAACAAGGCAGAAATAGAGTGGCAAGCTTGTAAATTCATTATATTTTACATACTGAACAATTAGCGACAGAAAAAATGAAACACGTACTAAAGTTAACCATAGACAACCACCTCCGATAAAAGCAATCAGCAATAAAATAAGCAATAGTGTATTACTAGGTTCAAAAATCAGTAATGCTTAATCTGACAAATAAGGGCATGCATTTATCAGTTGTATCTAAGCTGAATTCAAGAATAGAATAGAGCACTTCATTATTACAATTCGTTTCAAGGAGCATTCCAGTGTTAAAGGTTAAGAAAGCAGGATATAGAGCGTTATCCTTAGTCGAGCATATTGGGTTATTCGTTATTGCATTATTAACCGTGGTTGCCATGGCGAATGAAGTCTGGATAGTGATTTCTAACGGAGAGGTAACATTGTCGGATTTACTCCTTCTGTTTATTTATTTAGAAGTCTTTGCGATGGTGAGTTTATATTTAAAATCAGGACGCTTGCCTGTACGTATGCCACTCTATATCACCGTCGTTGCATTAGCGCGATATATGATTTTAGATATGAAAAATTTGGACACAATAAGAATGTTAGGGTTATCTGCATCTATTCTGATTATCGTATTAGCCATACTAGTCATTAGATACGGCCATATAAAGTATCCATATGGTAATACAGACAAAAATTTATAAACAACTTTTTATATGTGAGATATTAAATAAAGCTGGCATGTAGTGTTACAGCAATGAGGATATATGAAAATAGTCGAATATACTCCGCAACATTCTGCTGAAGTGGCTGATGTTTTATATGCTGCAGTACATGCGATACAAGAAGATCTTTACTCACAAGCACAAAGAAAGGCTTGGACTGCGGGTATCATTGATAATAATAAATGGAAAAAGCGCTTGTTGATTAGCAAACCATACTTATTGCTTATCGATAATAAAATAGCTGGATTTATTGAATTAGATTCAAAGGGATACATTGGCTGTCTCTACGTTGCACCTACTATGCAAAGAAGAGGCGTCGCATCTTCATTATTACGGTATATTTGTATTGTTGCTGTTGAAGCCGGTCTAAAACGTTTAACCGTCCATGCATCGCTTGTCGCTAAACCCTTTTTTGAAAAATTTTCTTTTGAGGTTGAGGCTGAAAACAAAGTAATGCGAGAGGGTATAGAACTGACTAATTATAGTATGTACAAGTCACTTTCCGTATAAAAGGACAAGTAGCATGATAAGTTGCGAACATTACGACACCATTGAAATAGTATGCATGTACCATTACCCGATCAAAATTAGGTTAAAAACAGGAAAAATACTTGAAGGAGTTGCCATTGATACTGGACGTAATAGTGGCAGAGAAGAGTGCATTAAAATGAACATTGATAGTGTTGAAAGTTATATCGTGTTGGATACTATTTCTACACTCGAAGTTACTATTAAGAACCCGCATTTGGGTAGCATTTCTTTTACTTGATAGTAATGCTAGTTCTTCTTTTATCTACTTCATCTAGGAATTAAGCTGTCATGAATAGAGAAGCTTTACCAATGGAAGGTTCTTTTGTTGTTGAACAAAAGATGATTGATGGGGTGTTATTAGTTGTTAAAGAAACTGATCAATTAAGATGGTTTGAATACGGAGGTTTCTCTATACAATCGGTGATGAATAAACATCTGTCGACGCAAATTCTAACGCCAGTTTCTCGGTCATTACTGCTATTTTTACTCTTTAAAAAAACGCCACTTTCAATTTTAAATTTAGGGTTGGGGGGAGCTGCTTTAGAGCGTGCATTAGTTACCATACCAAACTTAACATTGAGCGCCGTTGAGGCTTCACAATCAATTATTGATATGGCGACAAGTTACTTTAATTTACCCAAGCAAGTGAAGGTTTTTTGTCAAAAAGCGGAGCAATATATAGATCAGACTACTGAGGTTTATGATGTGGTCATTTGTGATTTGTTTATCGGCGAAAAAAGCCCTGACTTTTTATTTACCTCTAACTTTTATGAGCAGATTGCGAATATAACCACTGAGCAAGCTGTACTGATGATCAATATTCAAGCAGATACAAATCAAGAGTTATTCAATGCTTTGTCGGCAATTAAAAAACAATTTCCTCACATAGCTTTGGTTGAATTTACAGATTACAGCAATATTGTGCTTATATGTAGCTTACAAAAAATCCCTGATTTATCGATACTGGTCAAGGACATAACAGAACTCACTCAATCTATATTATTTAATATCGACAGGCTGCTTGATAAAGTGATTTATATAAATAGCGAAGCATCATGATCCAATACGCGTTATATCTCTTCTTTCTCAATTGAAATAACCACTCGTCTATTTTGTTCTCTGCCAAGTACGCTTCTATTATCGGCAATATGGTGTTTTTCACCAAAACCAGAGACTTTAATTTTATCGTTATTAAATCCTATTTCCGATAAATATTCTTTTACCGAGTTGGCTCTTTTTTCAGATAACACCCTATTGGCATTAATTTCACCGTAACTATCAGAGTAACCCGACACCAAAATAACATTGATCGTTTCATCATGTTTTATGTAATCACCAATCATTTTTAGACGTTTTTTAGAAAATTGCGTTAATAATGAGCCATCTTTTTTATAGTGTAAAATACTGTAAGAAATATCATCAAAATTGTAGGGTAATAAACGTGAGATACAATTATTAAAGTCATCATAACTTTTATTAAAATTGATTGAAGAGAGTCCGACACTAACCATCTGATTATTGTTGTACCAATCATGAAAATAAAAGGTTGGGTATTGACCTCTTTCAAGTTCATTTAGCATGCGCCATGCACTTTGTCTGGTCACGTAACCATCAAACTGTTGATGGAATGTGACCGTGTCAATTAGTTCAGGTACCGCACCTGGTCGCCATTGTGGAGGCACGGATTTTAATTGCACAACTTCAGAGGTTGGCATTGCTCGTCGACTGTCTAGCTTGAAATCTAAATTGATTTTTTTACTCGCTTTGACCACAAAGTTAGCCTGACCATAACGAGGAATAGGGTGTTCAAGAGTGCACTGTATCGGTGATGAACTACTCAAATACCAGTTAGAATTATCCAAACCTGCATTGTACTGCTTATTAGCAGAAAGCGCTGGCATAGCTGTCATCATTAGTAGTAAAGGATAAATATTTTTTATTGTAATATTTTTCATAGTTGCTCGATATTTTTTAATACTGCTTCATATATCGGCAGAGGGATAAATATCTTTAGTAAAATTATGCGATTTTTACCACTTTCTGGCATAATCCTCAGACTTTATTTAATAGTGAGATGAAATGGATAACCAATTAGCAGCGCGTTTCAGAGGGTATTACCCAGTTATAATTGATATTGAAACATCAGGATTAGATCCTCATTGTCATGCGATTTTAGAAATCGCGGCCATTTTTCCTGAAATGGATGAGCAAGGGTACTTAAATAGCGTGGATAAAATTCATTTCCATGTAATGCCATTTGAAGGCGCTGAATTAGATCCTAAGGCGCTTAGCTTTACAGGAATAGACCCTTTTAATCCTTTACGTAACGCTGTTGATGAGCGTGAGGCATTAACCGAGATTTTTAAAAAAGTGCGTAAATATCAAAAATTGAACGATTGTAATCGTGCCATTATTGTTGCTCATAATGCCTCATTCGACCAAGGCTTTATTAATAAAGCAACCGACCGTTGCAAGCTGAAGCGTGTCCCTTTTCATCCTTTTGCTTCATTTGATACCGCGAGCATGGCTGGATTAACATTAGGTCAAACAGTATTGGCTAAAGCCTGTGCAGAGGCGGGAGTTGATTATAATAATAAAGAAGCACATTCTGCTCTCTATGATACTGAAGTCACCGCAGAACTATTTTATTACATGGTTAATCGTTATAAAGCATTAGGTGGCTGGTAATAAGCAATTATTTTTAGTTTAAATGCAAAATAATTTAATTAATTTTAGAACTCTTTATATTTCAATATATTAATCATGTTAAATATAATTATTTGATTTAAATGTGTTGTTTGCATTTATATTTTTAATTTTAAGTTATTGATTTTTTTTGTTTAATGTTGTTTTGTTAAGTGAATTTTTAATCTTCATTTTGATGTTTTTTGTTTTTCATTGAATCTTTTGTCATCTATAGGGTCCATAGGTACTGGAAATTAATTGATCGTTTAGTTTGGTCTTAATTGTATATAAATGGCTCTATAAAGGTATTGTGTAAAAGTGATGAAGATAATGATGAAAAAAATAAAATGGTGTAAATTGTTTGCTTTAATGATCTTACTGCCATTAGCAGGTTGTGCGGTAGATGTTGATGAGGAAAATGCCGAAGCGTTGGCTAATGCAGAATTAGGTATTGAAAAGCAAGTTGATGGTTCTGAAGTAGGTGGTCGCACTAATAATGCAATTGATTTGCTGCCAGACTATATTTCCATTGAAGTACATTGGGAAGATCTAGCCGATAATGAAGAAGGTTTTTTGATTGAAAGAAGTACCAGTGAAAGTGGCGATTTTATATTACTAACAGCCTTAGAGATGGATAAAACGACTTATTTAGATGAAAAAGTAAAACAAGGTAGTACTTATTGCTATCGCATTGGCGCTTATAATAATGTTGGTGTTGCTTATTCAGATGTGAGTTGCAAAAGCAGTTGAATAGTATAGTTGGAGATAGGTAAAGGTTTCAAGTAGATATAAAGGCTAGCACAACCAAGATTGTGTTAGCCTTTATAAACTCATACTGCTTAGGTAATATTTAAGCAGTATGATGCTTAATAATTACTCTGCTGCGTTTGCTTTTTCAGCTGCGGCTGTAATTAACGGTTGTAATTCACCTTGTTGGAACATTTCTAAGATAATATCGCAACCACCTACAAGCTCGCCTTCTACCCATAATTGAGGGAAAGTAGGCCAGTTAGCATATTTTGGTAGTTCAGCACGAATATCAGGGTTTTGTAAGATATCAACGTAAGCAAAAGGTTGTCCACATTGCATTAATGCCTGTGAAGCTTGCGAAGAAAAACCACAACTTGGTAATTTAGGCGACCCCTTCATGTATAACAAAATTGTATTTTCGTTTAATTGTTCTTTGATTTTATCTAAAGTTTCCATTATTTTTCCTCTAACGACAGCATATTATTAATTAATTGCACATTATATCAGTTGTAAGCGTGCAATCTTACTATGAATTTGCGATTATTCTACCATAGATAAAAAATGATCTAGCTCAATTTTTGTTGTGGCTTTTTATTCATAAAGAAAGTATAAATGGTCGTTAAAATTGATATCCCCCTCAGCCTCTATTAGGAGAATTTAAAATGGCTTTTGAATTACCAGCATTACCTTACGCAAAAGATGCATTAGAACCACACATTTCAGCTGAAACGTTAGAGTTTCATCATGGTAAGCACCACGCTACTTACGTTGCTAAATTAAACGGTTTAGTTGAAGGTACTGATCTTGCTGAAAAATCTTTAGAAGAAATCATTAAAACTTCTGAAGGTGGCGTTTTTAACAATGCTGCACAAATCTGGAACCATACATTTTACTGGAACTGTTTAGCGCCTAATGCTGGCGGTGAACCTACGGGCGAACTTGCAGCTGCTATTGATGCAAAATTTGGTTCTTTTGCTGAATTCCAAGCACAGTTAAATGATAAAGCTGTTAACAACTTTGGTTCTTCATGGACTTGGTTAGTTAAAAAAGCAGATGGTTCATTAGAAATCGTTAATACATCAAACGCAGGTACTCCATTAACTGAAGAAGGTACTACACCACTTCTAACTGTTGATTTATGGGAACATGCTTATTACATTGATTACCGCAATGTACGTCCTAACTACCTAAATGGTTTTTGGGCATTAGTTAACTGGGAATTTGTAGCTAAGAACTTCGCTGCTTAATTACCTATAAACTAAGCTGGAAGTATCGAGCATCGTCTATTCGGGCGATGATTGATATTTTTAGTTTGCCATCAATGGAACTATTTTATTAATGGCCATTGAATATAAACCTATCGCTGATCGAATGATCAGGATAGGTTTTTTTGTATGTGTAGTTTATATGTGCGGTTTAATAATGACACTAACCATTATCAATCGTCATGGATTAATAATGGTTGAACTCTATTCTTGAGGTTTATTGATCTATAGTTAGTGCTTGATTTTTATAGATATCAACCCAAGCAGCGGTTGCACCACAAACAGCAATGGGCATAATAATAAAGTTTAAAATAGGTAACGTAGTGCAGAGGCTAACTACCATTCCAAAGGTAATATTTTTACCGTAGCGTTTTCCTAAAATGGTGCGCATGCTAGTAAAAGAAACTTTATGATTGTCAAAGGGGTAGTCAGCGTACTGAATTGCCATCATCCATCCTGCAAAGATAAACCAAATAATAGGCGCGACGGTTTGGCCCACCACTGGTATTAAAAATAGAATTAAACAACCTAAAATACGAGGCAAGAAATATAGCCATTTTTGGCATTCTCGTTTAAATATTCTTGGTAAATCTTTAAATAAATCCTGCCAACCTTCATCATTGATAGGTTTATTGGTTAATAACATTTCAGTCTTTTCAGCTAACAAACCATTGAATGGTGCCGCAATTAAGTTGGCAATAGTCGAAAATATAAATGAGAATAAAAATAAAATAGAAAAAATAATGATTGGCCAAAGCACATAGGATAACCAAGTTAAAATAGATGGAAGCTCCTGCATGTAAGCATCTATCCAGTCGGTAATGCTAGAAAATAAAAACCAGAATGCACTGGCGAAGATCAATACATTAATAAATAATGGAATGAGTACAAACATTCTTAGTTGGGGATGACGAAGAAGTTGTACACCTTTAAATAAATACCCTATGCCGGATAATGGCTGATGAATTAAACGTTCATTGTTCATGATTAAACCTTGTCATTGTTATATCAGACGATATTACCTTGTATAGCGGTTATCATTCAAGATACAAAAATCAATGCTTGTTGATAGTAAATGGACATAAAGTGTAAATATTCGCTAATAATTGATCTCTTTTATAAATTCCTTAGCAGTTTTGCAAAAAATTAGTGGCAAATGATAGACGCACAGCTTGATACAAGGTAATTTAAGGGTCATAAAGTTATCTATGATCAATCAAGAGAATCAATAATGCAGCACTTTCAACCTATTCTTATTGCAATTGGTATTTTGGCTATTGCCGGCGTATTAATTCATGGTTTTTTACTCAACAGGAAAAACAAGTTAGCCTTGCTCGCGGAACAAGAAGAGAAATATGATGAATTGGAAGAAGGAGACGAATCCTTTAATGATCAAGATAAACAATCATCTAACTCATTCAATCGTGAACGTGACTTTGATTCAATGGCTTTTTCTTCACATCTTTCAGACGATAAAGATCAGTCAGAGGTGATCAATTTTAATATTGATGCACAAGAAGACAATAACGATACCGACCCTATTGTATTTCAAGACGAAAAAGATCAAGTGATTGATAAACTTGAGCCTGAAAGCAAACAACAGCCTGATGTAAATAGTATCACCAGTGTTGATCAGATCATCAGTGATATTGAATTAGCAAATAAAGATGACATTAAAGCTACTGACCCTAAACAAGCTATCGACGCTAAGCAAGTAAGTGAAACTGCGCAAACTAGCCAAGTTGAACAAAAGCTGCCCGATGAATTATTTATTTTTAATATCGCTGCCAAACAAGGCGAACGTTTAGGTGGTCATGAGCTATTGCAATTCTTTTTAACATCGGGTTTTCGTTACGGAGATATGAACATCTTCCATCGACATGAGCATTCAGACGGCACTGGTGAAGTATTATTTAGCATCGCTAATATGATGGCACCGGGTACCTTTGATTTAGATTATATGGAACAATTTAACTCTCCTGGTATTTCATTTTTCTTCACCGCCCCAAATGATAAAGTTAGTGTAAATAAATCCTTCGATATGATGTTGCGGGCAGTAGAGCAAGCTGCAGAAGAATTTGACTGTGAAGTTTTAAATGAAAAAAGAGAGAAATTTACCCCTGAACAATTTATGGAGTATCGTCAGCGTTTACAACAATACCAATAACATTGAAAGGGTATTTACCACTTTCTAGAAGAACCTCGTTTACGAGGTTTTTTTATTAGTAAAAACAAATAAATAAGAGCAAAGATTGATGAGTGATAATAAGCAAACAGTAGAACAACAAATACAACAACTAAGCGAATTATTAGGGGAATATAATTATCAATATTACGTACAGGATGCTCCTTCGGTACCTGATGCGGAATATGATCGTGTTTTCCAAGCTTTACAAAAGCTTGAAATAGAAAATCCTGATTTAGTCTCGATCAATTCACCAACTCAAAAAGTAGGTGGTGCTGCTTTATCAAAGTTTGAACAGGTAACACATCAATTACCTATGTTGAGCTTGGATAATGTATTTGATAGTGACTCATTAAATGATTTTATGCAGCGTGTGATGGAGAAATCTCCTCTAGCTGAAACTGCTTTTTGTATTGAACCAAAACTAGATGGCTTAGCAGCTAGTATCATTTACGAAAATGGTGTATTGGTTCAAGCGGCAACTCGAGGTGATGGTCTAACTGGTGAAAATGTAACAGAAAATGTTAAAACCATTACTAATTTACCACTCAAACTTCGAGGGGAGAATATACCCGAAGTGTTAGAAGTACGTGGTGAAGTCTTTATGTTAAAAGCCGGCTTCGACAAATTAAATAAAGGGTTGATTGCCGCAGGTGAAAAACCTTTTGTTAATCCTCGCAATGCCGCCGCTGGAAGCTTACGCCAGTTAGATTCTAAAATAGCTGCTGCACGTCCATTAGCTTTTTATTGTTACGCAGTAGGAGTTTTTGAAGGTGAGTTAGCGAACAGTCAATATCAACGTATTGAGCAACTAAAGGCTTGGGGCTTACCTGTTTCAAGCGAAGTAAAACGTGTTATAGGTAAAGATGCTTGCCATGATTTTTACGACAAGATTGCACAAAAAAGACCGTCTTTAACTTATGAAATAGACGGTGTTGTTTATAAAGTGGATGATATTGCTCTACAACAAAAAATGGGGTTTGTTGCTCGTGCTCCGCGCTGGGCTACTGCCTATAAATTTCCGGCTGAGGAAGCTGTAACAGTTGTAGAGAATGTAGAATTTCAAGTCGGGCGTACTGGTGCTATTACGCCGGTTGCGAAGTTGAAGCCAGTTTTTGTTGGTGGTGTGACAGTCTCTAATGCAACGTTACATAATAAAGATGAAATTCAACGCTTAGGGATTTTGATTGGCGATGTTGTTGTTGTAAGACGAGCAGGTGATGTGATCCCGCAGGTAGCAAGGGTGGTATTAGATCAACGTAATAGTGAGTTAACCCAAGAAATTATTTTTCCTGAAGCGTGTCCTGTTTGTGGCAGTGATGTTGAGCGTATTGAGGGAGAAGCGGTAACACGTTGTACAGGGGGCTTATTCTGCGAAGCGCAACGCAAACAAGCGATTAAACATTTTGCCTCTCGTAAGGCCTTGGATATTGATGGGTTGGGCGATAAATTAGTGGAATTGTTAGTTGACCATAATATGATCAAAGATCCTTCTCAGCTTTTTTCGTTAACCGCTCAACAGCTGGCTAGTTTGCCTCGAATGGGGGAAACCTCGGCGAAGAAACTAGTAAATAGTTTACAACTAAGCAAAAAAACTACACTCGCGCGTTTTTTATATTCCTTAGGCATTCGTGAAGTTGGAGAAGCAACGGCCGCTAATTTAGCTAATCATTATAAAACCTTACCCGCTATCATTGCCGCAGGTATTGAGTCATTAAAAAGTGTTAGCGATGTTGGAGAGATTGTCGCTAAACATCTTTACTATTTTTTCCGCGAAGAACATAACTTAACAGTTGTTGAGCAGTTATTAGCAGCCGGTGTACATTGGCCTAAGATACAAGAAGTTGATCAAAGTGAGTTATCTTTATTAGATAAAACCTTCGTTATTACGGGTAGCTTTGATGCTATTTCGCGCAATGATATTAAAGCGGCTTTACAAGCATTAGGCGCTAAAGTTGCTGGTAGTGTGTCCAAGAAAACAAATACTTTGGTTGCAGGGAGCGCTGCTGGATCTAAATTAACTAAAGCAACGGAATTAGGGATTGAAATTTTAGATGAAGCTGCAATATTAACGTTATTAGGTAAAACAGCCGATTAATAACATTATTTAATGAGAATCTTGTAACTCATTCACAAATAGAAGTTTTATTTGTGAATGATACTTTATATTAGTGTTTGTCGGTGTTAAATATAAAGAAAGGTTGGTTTACGGTAAGTAAAGGAATAAGTATGAAAAAGATTAAAAATGAATCTCAGTTATTACAACATGCCACCAAGCTTGGGGTCGCTTATGCCCTTAAACGAGGTTATGTGGGAATTGATAAAACAACCTCTGCAAAAGATAAGCAAGAATGTATTTACCGATTACTAGTACAAGATAAGCTAATTAACCCATTAAATGAAGGCGATGAAAACACAGCCAATATTCGTCACAAATTAGTGGTGTGGATAATGAAGAATTTGCCTGCAGATCATTCATTATTAAAATAATTATATACAGCATTCGTTGTCACTTGTAGATCATAAACAAGTGACAACAGGTGCTGCTTTTAAGGTGCTATTATCTTTTTATTTCATTTATATGACTTTTATCTCTCTTATACGAAACGCATTACTTACAAAAAGAGAACGTTATTTAAGGGCTGATGCTTTTGCAGGTAAAATGGCAGTGACTGCAACCACTACGAAAATCACAACATAAATAGCAAAACTCAATATCAACCATTGCGGCATCGAGTAACCCATAAATTGCCAAACTATATCTGAACAATCACCAGTAGGGTTAAATAACCAAGGCATATATTCATGTAATGGTAACCACTCTGGAAAATTAGGGAAAAAATCACAGGTAGCAAAAGGTGATGGATTCATTTGATAATCTACATGTTCAACTGCTAATAGCAATCCCCATACTGACCCAACAGCCCAAACAGCAAAAGCGATTAAACGTACTAATAAATAACTTGGTGCAGAAGCCCCAATTAGGCCCGCGAATATGATAGCTAACATAGTGATACGTTCATAAATGCACATAACACAAGGTTCAAGCTTCATCACGTGCTGAAAATAAAGGGCTGACAACTCTAGCGCCAATGCACTAAACGCCAGTAATAGCCAAGGCCAACGTCGCAAAGAAAGTTTTTTTAAATTGGGTGAAAGGGAATTTGAGCTCAATGGTTTCTCCTAATAGAATATTTCAATCCACGGAGCGACATTGTACTCCTTAAAAGTTCATTATAAACAGCGGATTACTGTGTTAAATGATAAGGTTACAAATCACAATGTGATTTAGATCACATTTGCTTATTTGCTAATACTGTTTTTCTAAACAGTCAGCATCGAATACAATGAATATGTTAATATGTCGTCATACGATATTGGAAAGTCAAAATACCCATGATAATGAAAGCGAAAGGCCCTGCAGACGTTGCAGAACAATACTTAATTGAGTCTATTTGGAATGGGTCCATTCCGATCCATTCAGAGTTACCAGCAGAAAGATTGCTCGCGGATAAAATAGGTGTCACACGCACTACGTTACGCGAAGTACTGCAACGTTTATCAAAAGAAGGGTGGATCACCATCCGTCATGGTAAGTCCACTAAGGTTAATGATTTCTGGGAAACATCAGGTCTTAATATTTTAAGTACAATAACGCGTTTAGATAAGGAACATCGCGGCGATTTTATTGACCAACTAATGTCTGTACGGACCAACATAAGTACCATTATTTTAAGAATGGCAGCCAAACATAATAGTCAGAGTGTGATTGAGTTTTTAGAGGATATTCCCTCTGCAGATGCAAGCAGCGAGGTCTTTACTGAATTTGATTATCGCTTTTATCACCATGTTGCAGTGTCATCAAATAACATGATTTATGTACTGATCTTAAATGGATTACAGGATTTGTATCGTAAAGTGGGTACTTTTTATTTTTCTAACAGTGAAGCTAAGTTAATCGCATTATCTTTTTATGCTGATATTAAAACAGTATTCGAACAGGGTGATGGTCAGCAAATTATGCAAATAGTGCGAGAATCTGCTTTTGCAAGCGGTAAAATATGGCTACGTTTACGTGATCAATTACCAGATAATTTTTTAGATTAAAGTCGTTTTATTTTTTTTCGTATATGCCATTCGGCATTTTTATAGTTAGGGTTATTTTCTTGTCAAATAGCAAATTATTAAATCACCTGTCAGGGGTGCAAAAGTTATTAGAAGTTGGGATCATTGTTAGCGCATTTGTCGCCATATTCATTACTTTATCCTTATTTACTTTTTCTCCGGTAGACCCAAGTTGGTCGCAGCAGCAATGGGTAGCTGAAATTCAAAATTCTGGCGGCCGAGTGGGCGCTTGGATTGCCGATATTTTATTCTTTGGTTTTGGATTTTTAGCGTATTTAATCCCCGTTATTATTGTCTCTTTTGCATGGGCTATTTTATGGAAGCCGACGTTTAATTTTGATGTCGACTTTTTAAATTTGAGTTTACGTATTGTCGGTTTTATTTTTACCTTCTTTAGCTTAAGTGCCCTAATTGCACTCAACGTCAATGATTATCTGTATTACCCTTCGGGCGGTTTAATCGGAGACATCCTAGCGCAGAGCATGTTGGGCTTTTTTAGCTTATTGGCCGTTAACCTTATTTTGCTTACTTTTTTAATCTCTGGAACAACCTTATTATTCGGATTTTCTTGGATACGTTTAATTGATGGTATCGGTGAGCACACTTTAAATGCCATTGAGTGGTTAGGAAACTTACCTGAGACGATTAAACAAATGAAACAGCAGCGCTCAGAAGGTGATCAAGACCTGTTAGCTGAAAAATACCAATTAAAACAACAGAAGTTAGAGAAAAAACAACAAAAGCAAGCTATCAAAGAGCAGAAAAAATTAGCGGCACTTGGCGAGCGAGATACAGATGAAGAAGAGGTTGAAAATATTGATTTTTCAGGTGTTCAGGATGATATAGAACAAGATAATAATTTGTTTATGGGCACTTCTTTTGTAAATGAGAATGATCATGAGTCAGTAGATTTAAGTATTGATAATATTGATTGGCAAGATGATCGCCTCTCGGAACAAGAGCCAGTAAGTGAATCACCTTTAGCCAGTAAACCATTATCAACCAGTCAACCTAAGCAACAATCGCAGATGCCGGCAAAGGCTAAAGTTGATTTCTCTCATCTACCAGAGCACGCCCGCCCGCAGGAACGCTTTGTGGTTGATAAAGATATCGCACCTTTACCAAGTATTGAATTATTAGATAGACCCGATAAAAAGGTTAATCCTATTTCCCAACAAGAATTGGATATAGCTGCGCGTTTAGTTGAAGCAAAATTACTTGAATTTAAAATTAAAGCGGATGTAGTGAATGTTTTACCTGGGCCTGTGATCACGCGTTTTGAACTGGATTTAGCACCCGGTATGAAAGTCAGTACGGTTAGTAGTTTAGAAAAAGATTTAGCGCGCGCTTTGTCTGCAATGAGTGTGCGTGTGGTAGATCAAATCCCAGGTAAGTCCGTGATTGCATTGGAGCTGCCAAATCGACACCGTGAAATTGTTTATATATCTGAGGTGTTAGATTGTACCAAATTTAATGAAAGTAAATCATCATTGACCATGGTTCTAGGTGCAGATATTTCTGGTTTACCTGTGGTGGTGGACTTAGCTAAAATGCCACACCTTTTAGTGGCGGGTACGACGGGGTCTGGTAAATCGGTTGGTGTTAACTGTATGTTAGTCAGTTTATTGTATAAATCTTCACCTGAAGATTTACGCATGATCTTGATTGACCCTAAAATGCTTGAGCTAAATGTGTATGAAGGTATTCCTCACTTATTAACCGAAGTTGTTACTGATATGAAAGATGCCGCTAATGCATTGCGTTGGTGTGTCGGTGAAATGGAACGTCGCTATAAACTTTTAGCTGAAATTGGTGTCCGTAATCTAGCGGGATATAATACCGCGATCAGAAAAGCAAAAGCTGCAGGGGAGCCCATTTTAGACCCATTATGGAAACCCGGTGATAGCATGGCAGAAAGCGCCCCAGAATTAGAAAAATTGCCTGCTATCGTAGTTGTAGTGGATGAGTTTGCCGATATGATGATGATTGTGGGCAAAAAATGTGAAGAGTTAATAACGCGTATTGCACAAAAAGCACGTGCGGCAGGTATACACTTAATTTTAGCAACACAACGACCATCGGTTGACGTGATTACAGGTTTGATTAAAGCCAACATTCCCACTCGAATTGCTTTCCAAGTGTCGAGTAAAATTGACTCTCGAACGATTCTAGGTCAACAAGGTGCTGAAACCTTATTAGGTCATGGTGATATGTTATATATGCCACCGGGTGTCGGTGTACCAACACGTGTTCATGGTGCTTTTGTAGATGACCATGAAGTGCATAAAGTAGTTGCTGACTGGAAAAAACGTGGTCAACCAAATTATGTACAAGAGATTCTAGCCGGAGATGCGGATTTAGATATGCTATTACCGGGTGAGCAAGCCGAAGGAGAGGATGAAATTGACCCATTATTTGATGAGGTAGTTAATTTTATAACTGAAACACGTAAAGTGTCTATTTCAAGTATTCAACGTCGATTCCGTATTGGTTATAACCGTTCGGCTCGTCTTGTTGATCAATTACAAGCGCAAGGTGTGATTAGTGCGCCGTCAGGGGCTAATAGTAATCGTGAAGTGCTAGCTCCAGCTCCTATTAAGGATTAACATGAAAAAAATATTATTTATTACAGTATGTCTGATTAGCTCTATGTTTCAACTTGCTTCAGCACAAACAGATAGCGAACTATTACAACAAAAACTGGCTAAATTTACGACTATTGATGCTGACTTTGTGCAACAGGTGATCAATCCAAAAGGGGAAGTGATCCAAAAGAGTTTGGGAACATTAGCTATTGCACGTCCAGGTAATTTTCATTGGCAAGTGACTCAACCCGATGAAGAATTGATTGTATCAGACGGCCAAGATATGTGGTTATATAGCCCGTTTATTGAGCAAGTCACTATCATGAATTTTTCAGATGCAATTGCAGGAACACCCTTTGCTTTGTTATCAGGAGCAGACTCTGCACAATGGGCTCAATTTAATGTGGTTAGAAAAGACCAACAATTTATTGTTAAAAGTAGCGATCCAAAAGCATCAACGAATACATTCATTTTTATCTTTAATAAAGCCGACAATATCAGTGAATTTGTTGTACAAGAATCACAAGGCCAAAAAAGTGTATTTACTCTGTCAAATAATAAAAACAACAGTACATTTGCGAAGGATTTTTTTGAATTTAAAATACCGAACGGTATTGAGATAGATGATCAACGCTAATGCAAGATTTATTTACTATTGATAATCAATTTAAACCCTTGGCCGCACGAATGCGGCCAACTAATTTTGACCAGTACATTGGCCAATCTCACCTCATCGCAAAAGATAAACCGCTGCGTAAAGCCTTAGAAGCTGGATTTGCTCATTCCATGATTTTATGGGGACCACCTGGTACCGGTAAAACCACCTTGGCTGAGTTAATTGCTGAATATTGTGATGCCCATGTGGAGCGGCTGTCTGCAGTTACATCTGGTATTAAAGAAATTCGTGCTGCTATCGATATTGCAAAACAAAACCAATCCGCTGGTCGACGTACATTATTATTTGTAGATGAAGTACATCGTTTTAACTTGGTTCAGCAAGATGCTTTTTTGCCTTATATTGAGGACGGAACATTTTTATTTATTGGTGCAACCACAGAAAATCCATCCTTTGAACTTAATAATGCATTGTTGTCTCGTGCACGTGTTTATCTGTTAAAAAAATTATCACAACAAGAAATTATTGAAGTGATTGAGCAAGCTTGCGAAGCTGAACACGGCCTTGCTGCGCATAACATTGTATTCGCTGAAGGAGTATTAGATAAGCTTTCACAACTAGTGCAAGGGGATGCAAGAAAGGCGCTTAATTATTTAGAGTTGCTTGCTGATATGGGACAACAAACAAAAGATAAATTGCTGATTGATACTGGTTTATTAATGGAAATAGCGGGTAGAGAAGGCGTTAGCTTTGACAAGCAAGGTGACCTTTTCTACGATCTCATTTCTGCATTTCACAAATCCGTGCGTGGCTCAGATCCCGATGCTGCTTTGTATTGGTATGCGCGCATGTTAGCAGGCGGTTGTGACCCTTTATACGTAGCACGACGTTTATTAGCGATTGCCTCTGAAGATATTGGCAATGCTGATCCTCGTGCAATGCAGGTGGCAATGTCTGCGTGGGATTGCTTTACCAGAATAGGCCCTAAAGAAGGGGAAAGAGCAATTGCACAAGCGGCTGTTTATTGTGCCTGCGCTGCTAAAAGTAATGCCGTTTATAGTGCCTTCGCAAAGGCTAAACAAGCCGTTGAAGCTTATCCAGATCTAGAGGTTCCTCATCATTTACGCAATGCGCCTACTGAATTAATGAAATCCTTAAATTACGGTGAAGGTTATCGTTATGCTCATGACGAAGTCGGTGCTTATGCTGCCGGTGAAGTGTACTTACCGGAAGCTTTACAAGGCGTCGAGTTTTACCAACCTGTTGAACGTGGGCTAGAAATTAAAATTTCTGAAAAATTACGCTATTTAAAAACTTGTGATCAACGCAGTGAAAAACAGCGTTATTAATAATGACCTTGTTAAGGCTCGGACTGAAACTGACATAATTAGAACTGATTTAATGTGAACAGATTCAAGTGAATAAGTTTAATAAGTGTAAGGCGAATAATGAACAAGCATAGCTGTTGCACTCAGTAAGTTGTTAACAAATAAGAGATGGATAAAAGTTTATTATGAATAATTTATTGATGAATATCGGCTTCGTGGCTTTTGGTGGTGCATTTGGCGCAACTTTCCGTTATTTAATTGGCATTGGCATAGTTAGTCTCTTTGGAAAAGGTTTTCCTTTTGCTACACTTACGGTAAATGTGATTGGCTCGCTGATAATGGGGTATATATTTCAGTTAGTTCAACAGGGAACAATTTCTACAACGCCGTGGTGGCCATTAATTGGCGTTGGTTTTTTAGGTGCATTAACAACTTTTTCCTCATTCTCATTGGACAGCTTATTGTTGATCCAACAGGGTGAGTTACTTAAGGCACTATTAAATGTGGTATTAAATGTAGTGGTATGCTTATTTGCAGCATATCTAGGTACTTTATTAGTTTTAAAAGGTTAGGAAATAACATGCTAGACGCAAAGTTTTTACGTAATGATATCGAACAAACTGCTGAGTTATTAAAAAAACGTGGTTTTGATTTAGAGGTTAGTTTACTTAGTGAATTAGAAGAAAAAAGAAAATCACTTCAAGTCTCTACTGAAAGCTTGCAATCAGAGCGTAATACGCGCTCAAAAGAGATTGGTCAAGCGGCAAAACGTGGTGAAGATATCAAACCATTACGTGAAGCGATGAATGAATTAGGTGAAGCTTTAGAAAAAGCAAAAGAAGAATTTTCTGTGGTCAGTGACCAACTTAAATCTATTTATGACATGATCCCGAATTTACCCCACGACTCTGCTCCGATCGGTAAAGACGAAAGTGAAAATGTAGAAGTGTTGACCTGGGGTACACCTAAGCAATATGATTTCGAAGTAAAAGATCATGTTGAATTAGGAGAAGCATTAGGCGGTTTAGATTTTAAATCAGCGGTTAAAATCTCGGGTTCTCGTTTTATTGTGATGCAAGGCCAAATAGCAAAATTACACCGCTCTTTAGCGCAATATATGCTTAATCTTCACACTAATGAACATGGTTATACAGAGATGTATGTGCCTTACCTAGTAAATGCTGATAGCTTATACGGAACTGGGCAATTACCAAAATTTGGCGATGATTTATTTAACACAAATCCAGCGACTGAAGAAGGCATTGGCATGTCATTAATTCCAACAGCTGAAGTGCCATTAACAAATATGAGCCGTGATGTTATTTATGATGAAACTGATTTACCCATTAAAATGACTGCACATACACCTTGTTTCCGCAGCGAAGCAGGTTCTTATGGACGTGATACACGTGGTTTAATTCGTCAGCACCAATTTGATAAAGTTGAAATGGTACAGTTAGTCCATCCAGAAAAAAGTTTTGATGCGTTAGAAGAGTTAACAGGCCATGCTGAGCAAGTTTTAAAGAATTTAGAATTGCCGTACCGTAAGGTTGTATTGTGTACTGGCGACATGGGTTTCAGCGCCACTAAAACTTACGATTTAGAAGTGTGGTTGCCTGCGCAAAATACCTACCGTGAAATTTCATCTTGTTCAAATGTTGGTGATTTCCAGGCGCGTCGTTTACAAGCAAGATTCCGTCGTACCGGTGCTAAAAAGCCTGAACTACTACATACTCTTAATGGTTCTGGTTTAGCCGTTGGACGTACTTTGGTAGCGGTTTTAGAAAACTATCAATGTGCCGATGGCCGTATTGAGATCCCTGCGGTATTACAGCCTTACATGGGTGGTTTGACGCATATTGGTTAATCTAAAATAGGTTGCTCGATTACTTATTAAAAAGAAGCTTCGGCTTCTTTTTTGTTTTTGGCATTCTGCTAATTATTGAGTTAAGGCAGAGTAACAATAGAGTATTGACTAATAATAAGCTATTGAGGCTGAGTACACACTGACACGCTGTGTTTAACAGGCATGAGTGCTCAGGTTTTAGGCATTTTTTACTATGCCCGTTACCATTCTAAATTAGCTCTGTACTCTAGTTTGACTATTTGACATATTGAATAGTATTGGGCGTCAATTTTTTATATCGAATATTAACTTTAAAAAACTAATTTATTTGCATTCAGATTAGCTAATATCTAGTTTACCGCTTATTTGGTTTACAGGTATCTAGCTTACAGATATCTAGTTAGCTATATTTTTATAGCTTAATTCTCATCATCATAATCGCTAAGTACTAAGTTAGCGGCTGCGAATGCCGCTGATTCTCTGGTTTTTTCTGGTAAGGCTGTATCATTAGCAATTTGATCTAATGTTTTAATAGCACAGGTAATTGCTTTAGGAACATAGGCGGTGTCACCGCTGCCGATCAGGTTTATTAATTGTTTAGTTTTATCACTGTATGGATACATTTTATCTTCCTAATTAATTGTTTATTATTAACAAGTGATAGGTAAAGTATCACTGTTCAAATATCGCCGTAGCAATTTTTATTAGTTAATTTTAGCGGCTAGTTTTAGTAACTCGTTTGCAGCAATTATAACTAACTATCATCCGCAACAACTGATTTTAATCAATGTAGGCACCAGTATTCAATTATTAGTATCCAGTTATTAGTATTTAAATATTCGCACCCAGTTCAGTATTAGAACTTTGTCATTTTTGTTTAATATCGAAACGGGTAGATCTTTAGTTTTTTTACCCGTTGATCCTTTCGCTTATTGATATTTGTATATTGAATGGTAACGGGTATAAACAGGCTGAATACGCTATACGCTTAATGTTTACAGTAAATAAAACAACTGGTATTTGTTAATTCAGCGTCTGCTTGAATACTTAATCGTGTTTGCTCTGATAACTCGTTAACCCAAGTCACCACGGTACAGTAATTGTTACTTTGAAGTAATGTTGATAATAGTGATAAATTATCGGCAACTTTATTTGCGTCGATCATCAACATTCTGCTTTTATCAATGCCTGCGTTTTCGAAAAATTGAGTGTTAGGTTTTCCTGGAGGCGCTAGAAATAAAATCCAGCCCTGATCGCTGCCTTTTTGTATATGCTCTAGCAATGCTTGGTAATCATTTTGTTGGTATTGCACATTGACTAATGAACTTGAAGCTAAAAGGGTTTGATCGTAATCGTGTAATAAATAGGGAGTAGCTTGTGTTGTTTTAATTAATCTTGATAGCATTGGATTCACCTGTATAAATAAACACTGTATGAAACAACAGTACTTGTGTTTGAACTTATGATCAAGCTTAATTTGTTAACTTTGCTTATTTTTTGTGTGGTTTGTTGGATTTTTAAACTGTTTTTGTAGAGAAATAGAAGAAGGTAGTACTTATGATGCTAATACAGTGGCGTTGTTATAAAGGGAGCTGATGAAAGGAAAAATGAAAAAAGTGATGAAAAATAAAAGGCGATATGCATCTGCAAATCGCCTTTTAAATCTTATTAGTTTTCTAGTAGAGTATCTATTTTATTATTAATGTTATTATTAAGTTATAGATTGATAACTTAATAAAGCACCTCAACTGTTTGGCTTACTAATTTAGCGTTAGCGATTGCTTGCTCTATATCTTGCCCACGTGCAATAGCGACGCCCAAACGACGACTTCCGTTAATATCAGGCTTTGCAAATAAACGCATTTGCGCACCTGGTACTTTGCCTAAAGCATCGGCTACGTTTGCAAACTTAATATCTTGAGAGGCGCCATTCCCTAAAATAACACTTGAAGCAGTGGCACCGTATTGTGTGATTGCTCCGATCGGTAATCCTAGTATGGCTCTTACATGTAAAGCAAACTCGGAAAGATCTTGAGAAATAAGTGTGACTAATCCTGTATCGTGTGGTCGGGGAGATACTTCACTAAAATATACTTGATCGCCTTTTACAAAAAACTCCATACCAAATAAACCAAACCCACCTAATTCAGTCACCACTTTAGTTGCAATCTCTTGTGCTTGTTGTAGTGCTTTTTCTGACATAGCTTGTGGCTGCCATGACTCACGATAATCACCATCTTCTTGTCTATGGCCGATAGGCGCACAAAAATGAATACCATCAACAGCACTTACTGTTAGGAGTGTGATTTCATAATCAAAGGGAACAAATCCTTCAATAATAATACGACCTTTACCAGTACGGCCACCTTGTTGTGAATAAGCCCACGAGTGATCTAGGTCTGCATCTGTTTTCACAACACTCTGGCCTTTACCTGAACTACTCATTACAGGTTTAATAACACAAGGTTGTCCAATTTCTTTAACAGCCTGTAAAAATTCTTGCTTAGTATCAGCAAAAATATATGGAGACGTTTTCACTGCTAATGTTTCAGCTGCTAAACGACGGATACCTTCTCTATCCATGGTTAATTTAGTCGCTCGTGCGGTAGGTACAACATTAAAACCTTGGCTTTCAAGATCTAATAATGTGTCAGTTGCAATTGCTTCAACTTCTGGAATGATAAGGTCAGGTGCTTCTAGGCGGATGATCTCAGCTAAACGTTTTCCATCTAACATGCTGACCACATGCGAACGATGTGCAACTTGCATAGCAGGGGCATTGGCGTAGCTATCTGCTGCAATAACTTCAACACCAAAGCGTTGTAATTCGATAGCGACCTCTTTACCGAGTTCTCCTGAGCCTAATAGTAAGGCTTTAGTGGCACTTTTGCTGGTTGCACTTCCTAAAATTGAAACTGTCATTTAATTCACTCTTATATGGATGAAAAGAAGGGGGTAAATCATATTTCAACTCATGTATAAACACTGAGTCGCGGTATTATATCCGTTAGGCTGGCAACTGTATGCGCAGAATCTATTCACTTTATGGATTGTCGATTTTTGCATGTTGGATAGTAACGGGTATAGTTAACCTCAGTTCAGGATAAGCAAAGCGATACAACACCTTTATTTTTGCGGATTTCTTCGTTAAATTATCTCTCAATAACCAGTTATTGCTTCAATAATTCGCCTTGAACTACGCAAAACTAACGGCACTGTATAGCCAAAAAAATATAATCTTATGATTTTAAATATAATGCCGCTTTCATTAACCAGAATTGAGGTTTTTTTAAAAAAAAGCCCAGGTTTTAAACTGGGCAGTAAGATGTTGAAACGTTATAAAGTTTGTTCGCCACCAAAAATACCGATTAATGAAGGAACAAGTTGTTTAATCTCCCCGGTCATCAATATAAAATCAGCATCAAAGCGAGCAGCAAAATCATCTGCTTCAATATGTTCATTTTGTTCTTGTAATACATCAGAGAATTTAAGTCGTTTTAAAGCAAACTCTTCACCAATCACAAATGAAATGCTGTCGGACCAATTGAGTGCTAGTTTAGTTACAAATTTATCTGAGTTGATATGGTTTTTAATTTCTTCAGACAATAAATCTTGCTGCTTACAACGAATGATACCGCCGCCTTCTAAGGCTGAACAAAGTTCAGCTTCATCTTCTAGTTGGTAATGGGCTGGAATATTGCCTTCTAATATCCAATCAGTCATTACAACGTCAGTTTGATTTTGTAGCTGTACAGGTACAACAGGTAAGCTACCTAGGGTTTTTCTTAGTAAAGAAATGAGCTCTTCTGCTTTACGTGTACTTGAACAATCGACGTATAGCATATTTGTTTCATTATCTATCCACGCATAAGTCTGTGAAGTACGGCTAAATGCACGTGGTAATAATTGCATGACGATATCTTCTTTTAGACTGTCTTTTTCTTTTTTCTTTAATGCACGGCCTTGTTCTAGCTCGATCGCTTCAACACGTTCATTTAATTGGTCTTTAATCACACCTGCAGGCAGCATTTTTTCTTCTTTTTTAAGACAGATTAAAATTTGCTTTTGATGAATGTGGGTAAACATACTACCGCTTTTCCCCATTGGAAATACCCAGCCTAATTTTGAAATATCTTGGCTTCCACAAGGTTTAAATTTAAATTCTTCTAGGTTTCTTTCTAGTGCATTTTCATCTTGTTCCATTGGACGAGTAAAACGATAAACTTGAAGGTTTTTGAAAAACATGGAATACACCTTAATGTATGGAAAATAAAAGAGAGCATGAGTGTAAATGATTTTACACTCAGCGGCAAAAGTTGCTGATGTTTTACTTTGACTGACTCGTCTTATTATTCATACTGCCTTTATAAGCAACCTCAGTCCTAGATAAGCAAAGCGATACAACATCGTCATTTCAGCGGATTTCTTCGTTAAATTATCTCTCAATAACCAGTTATTGCTTTAATAACTCGCCTTGAACTACGCAAAACTAACGGCACTGTATAGCCAAAAAATATAAACTTATGATTTTAAATATAATTCAACTTTCATTAACCAGCGTTGAGGTTAAGTAAGATACAGAGGTTAGCATTTAACTAATTATTACCCATTACTTAGTATAAACTGTATTAATTTCCTTTTATTGGTATGCTAATACTTGTATTGAGTTTATAAAGTGTGTTTCTAATCTTTATTTTAAATAAATTCGAAATTTTATGTAGTGATTTTTATGTGGTGATAATATAGCGTCAATACTGATATCTACTATGACCCATAAATTAATATTTATTAACCTAATTTTCTAACCTATTTTGCAGCTTAATCAACTTTGTGTACTGCCTCGTTTTAGATAAAGTCGTAACTTACAATTATGTACTTTATAAGGATATAAAATGGGTAGCTATCTATAAAAGATACCTTATTAAAAATGGAATTTTAATGCGAACTATAATTGAGTACCAGCAATGGTAAAGTTACTGAATAAGAATTATTCTTTGAAAGCAGTATTTTTGCTATTCAATCTTTTCCTCATCCCTATTACATTAGCTAATTCAAACTCACAGTTGGACGATCTCCCTAGTCTAGATTTTGACGAATTGATGGCTGCAGATATACAAACCACTTCGGCGATGAAACGTCTGCAAAGTATGTCTGAAGCCGCTGCTTCAATTTATGTATTAACTAACAAAGAGATAATACAGTCAGGTGTGACTTCTGTGGCGCAAGCGTTAAGCTTAGTGCCCGGTATGCAAGTCCGAAAAATTGATAATAATCAATGGGCAATCACCGCTCGAGGCATTGCTGGTCGTTATTCAAGTAAGCTATTGGTAATGGTTGATGGGCAGAGTATTTATAACCCTACATTTGCTGGCGTATATTGGGAAGCATAAAATCTTCCTTTATTTGATATTGAGCGTATTGAAGTGATACGAGGTCAGGGGGGATTATTATGGGGAAGTAATGCAACCAATGGCGTTGTTAATATTATTACCAAACATAGTGCAGATACTCGAGATACAGTCGTACAGTTAGCGAGTGGCTCAAAAATCGATCACAAGGCTGATTTTAGGGTGGGAGGAGATTTAGCCAACTATAGCTCCTTTAGAATATTTGGTGGTGTTGAAAAAGCAGATGAATCGACAAAAAGTTACGAGGCTATTGCCCCTAATGATCACAGTCAAAAGAAAACCATTGGAGGAAGAGTTGATTTAAATTTAAATGATAATCTGTCTTTTTTGGCTCAAGCTGACTATACAAAGATCGAAATAGGGCAGAATATGCATCAAGCCAATTTAAACTCATATACGAAAGATTTTGAGTCCGATGAATATTCACGTGAACATATACAACTAATGACAAGGTTAGAGCATCGACTTTCAGCAGATTCTAATCAAATGTTACAAGTATCAATTAGCTCTCAGCGAGGTAATCAAACTAATTATAAAGATGACTTTTTGATTACAGATATTGATTATCAAATGAACACATTAATTAGTAATATACAATTTGATTGGGGAGTGAACTATCGTTATAACGCCATTGACGTAGACGATAGTGATTATGTTAAAAGTATCGATAATATTAATGCTTATCACCATTATGGTGGGTTTGTTCAAGCGCAATTCACATTGATACCCGAGACGCTTAAGTTAATTGTTGGTAACCGCTCTGAAAAAAATAGCTTCACAGGTTGGGGGCATCAGCCGATGGCTCGTTTATTATGGACACCGGAATCAAAGCATACCTTATGGGCAGCAATATCACAGGGGGTCCGCATACCTTCCTTTGCAGAATATAATGAAAGATTACTAATTTCATCACCCTATGGAATACGTACAGAAGCTATTGGGAATTCTAATATTGAGGGAGAAAAGTCAGTTTCTAAAGAACTGGGTTATCGTTATAGTGCTAAATCTTGGTGGGTAGACCTGTCTCTGTTCCATACTAAAGCACGTAATGTCTTATCGATAGATCCAAGTATTAATGATACTTTTTCATTAATCAGCCTTGATTTTGTATCAGGGGGGAAATTAACCACTTACGGTGGAGAAGCTGTTATTAAATGGCAGCCCTATGAGAAATTAAGCACCGAACTCGGCTACAGTTTTACTTCTCATAATTACCATTCATCGAATGGGTTAATACCGGCTTTGGGTGACGATACCTATTTACGTCAGCTTATTGCTAAAACTAACTTGCTACTCACTCCTGCGCACTCATTTTCAGTCATTTATCGTCTAGAAAGTGGCGATGCCTACGGTACAAAAGATTATGGCGCGTTCGATTTAAGCTGGCATTGGCAGGTATCTTCTTCAGTAATGTTATCATTTACAGGGAATAATTTACTCTATGGCAAGCACGCGGAACTTGGAAGTAAAGGTGAACTATTCACCATTAGCACTTATATTGAGCCAAGTTATTTAGCTCAAATAACAGCAAAATTCTAGGCTAATGACATGTTGAGACTCACTAAACAGTTTGCTTTAACATTATTAACCTTGATGCTTATGCTATCAACATCTGCTTTTGCAACAACACGTGAAGATGCAATTAAATCCGGTTTTATTTATAATTTCGCTCGGTACTCTCAAGGTGAATGGTTTCATGAAACGACAGCGAAAAGTTATAACCTTTGTAGTTTTAATTCTGACTTTGTAGAAGCGGCCAAACTTACACTTAAAGATTTAAGCGTGAGGCAAGTTCCTGTTGAGGTTCGTTTTTTAAGGTCTGATATTGAAGACATCAAGGGCTGTCATACCTTATTCATCTCAAAAAATGATATCGCTAAATGGAATGATATTATTATCAAGGATCTTATTCCTAATACCATGTTAGTGGGCGAATTTAATGATTTTATTGTATCTGGTGGTCATATCAATTTTTTTATCGTTGGCGGTAAAGTCCGTTTCGAAATCAATCCCAATAAATTAAAACAAGCAGGTATTAATATGAGTTCTAAAGTACTTCGCTTAGGTCGAATCTATAAAGGTCCATTATAATGCCGTTAAAACGCATATTGTTTAGATCATTGAAAGCGAAACTACTTGCGATGCTGATGTTGGTCGCTTTTTTTAGCACTATTTCAATTGCCGCTATGTTTACTATCTATGAACTCAATGCAGTGACCAAAGCGGAACAATCTAGGCTTAATTCAATCGCTAATATACTGGCACCAAATCTCACCGCAGCTTTGATTTTTGAAGATCAAGCAAGTGCGACAGAACAAATTAAATCTCTTCAGGGGCAAAGTAATATTGTTAGTGCCCAAGTAGAAGATATGAAAGGGAATGTTTTTGTTGCTGTTGTTGCAGAAAAGGACAATACAAAACAAATATTCACGGATTTAATGGTGGTTAAAACAACACTGCAGATGCAGGGTATTGACTATGGTGTATTGACGATAAAGGCCGATTACTCGCTAATTGAAGCGAGCTTATTATTTTTTAGTACTTTTTTATTGGTTATTTTAGTGCTCATTTTAGTGCTAAGCTTTATTTTGTCGTTATTTTTACGTAAAAGCCTGATTTATCCACTTATTCAGCTTGCTGCCGTGGCAGACAGGGTGACTAAAACCAGTAATTATAGTTTACGCTCACAGGTGTTATCGACTGATGAAGTAGGTAATTTAGCTTCTTGTTTTAATTTGATGTTAGAAACCATTGAACAACGCGATCACTCTCTGGAAGAAACTGTCCAGCAACGGACAACGGCTTTAAAAGTGGCAAATACCCAATTAACCACTCAGGCTTTCAGTGACCCTCTCTCTGGCCTGCCTAATCGACGTTATATACTAAATAAACTCGCTGACTTGATTGAACATGAAAAAGATAAAAAATTCGCCGTATTAGCATTAGATCTCGATGGTTTTAAAGAAATAAATGACACATTAGGTCACGATTACGGTGATTTATTATTGATTGCTGTGAGTAAATCTATTGCAAGTGTCTTAGGCACTGAAATACTCGCACGATTAGGGGGAGATGAATTTATTATCCTAGTGGAAAATATCATAAGTTTGTCTGATGTAGAGTCCATTTCTATCGATATTCATAATCATTTATCAAAAGGTTTTGTGATCAAAGGGAAGCATGTTTATGTCACCACGAGTATTGGTATTGCTGTTTTTCCTGAGCACGGTGATACGGTTGAGAATATCGTTAAATGTGCAGATCTAGCAATGTATAAGTCAAAGGCGGCGGGACGAAATTGTCATCACTTTTTTAATGCGAGCATGCTCGATGATGTGGTCAAAAAAAGAGAGTTGGTGGAAACCCTACGTCATAGTCTTAAAAACAATGAATTCGAACTTTACTACCAACCTATTGTAGATTTATCCACTAATAAGATCTGTAAAGCCGAAGCATTGATTCGTTGGCATCATCCTCTTCGAGGTTTAGTCTCGCCATTTGAGTTTATTCCCGTTGCAGAAGAGGTTGGTTTAATTACAGATATTGGCGAGTGGGTGGCCAGAACGGCAGCACAGGATCTTGCTGAATTTAAAAAACTTAATGTAGATACTGAGTTTCAGATCAGCATTAATGTTTCTCCTTTACAGTTTAAAGGTAACGGAGAATGGATGAAAAGCTGGTTTGAATATATCGCTGAACTTGGTTTAAGTCATGATGCAATAATCGTTGAAATAACAGAAAACTTGTTAATGGAAAGCGAAGAAAATATTCGTTATCAACTGACTCAATTAAGAGATCAAGGTGTCTCTATTGCGATAGATGATTTTGGTGTGGGTTACTCTTCTCTGTCTTATTTACAGAAGATGGATGTTGATATTTTGAAAATTGATAAGTCATTTGTGGATGATTTAGAAACAGAAAGTAATAGTCGTGATTTATGTAAAGTGATGATCATGTTAGCTGAGCAGTTAAATATTCAAGTTGTTGCTGAAGGTATTGAAAACGAACAACAAAAACAGTACTTGCTTGAAGCAGGGTGTCAATTTGGTCAAGGTTATTTGTTCTCTAAACCCATGCCATTTTTGCAATTTCAAGAAAATTACTTTAGCCATCAATCGAGGCTTGATTTAGCAACAGTTAATCCTGCTATTGATGATACTGAATATAAAGTAGAATTAATGAAAAAAGCAATCTAAGCAATGAAAATTAAGCGTTATGCACTTCAATGTTGAATTCGCCGCATGCCATCTTTTGCAGCTTGGTAAAATTAATGCGTCTTTTATAATTAATTGCTTATTCAAATAATTTACTGGTACTAACTTAGGCTCCAAATTCAATTTTTTTCTGCAAGTGACTGAAGCCTCCTATCTAATGCAATGTTTATTATTGTAAACTATTCGTTTAAATATCAATTTGATGCTTTATGACACTTTATGTGTGATTGTCATATAAATGTCATAATATCTAGTGATAATGACATCATTTAGCACAGACAATAAATAGGTAAACCTAATGGCAAGTCGAATTTTAGTGGTTGAAGATGAGGTCGCGATCAGAGATATGTTGAGCTTTGTATTAGAACAACACGGTTATGAAACACTTGAAGCGGACAATTACCAAGCGGCACTTGACCATCTCCATGAACCATATCCTGATCTGATCTTATTAGATTGGATGTTCCCTGGCGGTAGTGGTATTCAATTACTAAAATTTTTAAAGCAAGATGAGATCCTGCGTCAAATCCCCGTGGTGATGTTAACTGCTCGTGGTGAAGAAGAAGATAAAGTGCGTGGCTTAGAAAATGGTGCCGATGATTATGTTACTAAGCCTTTTTCCCCAAAAGAACTGATGGCTCGTCTTAAGACTGTGATGCGACGTGTTAACCCTACTTCACTCGATGATACACTTAAAGTTGGTAAACTTAAGTTAGACCCTATATCGCATCGTGCAACATTAAGTGATGCACCATTAGATATGGGACCAACAGAATTTAAATTATTGCATTTCTTTATGACACATCCGGAACGTGTTTATAGCCGCGAGCAATTATTAAATAATGTGTGGGGGACCAATGTTTATGTTGAAGATCGCACCGTAGATGTACATATTCGTCGTTTACGTAAAGCGTTGTCAGATCATGATCATCTAGTTCAAACAGTCCGTGGAGCAGGGTATCGCTTTTCTACACGCTCATAAAGGATAGATGTTAGCCTGTAAAAAGGTTGCCTAAAAATACTATTATCTAAAAGTAGTATTATCTAAAAAAGACAATTCATTTATTACGGAATCACTTAACAAGTGAGCCACCACCTTATATAGAGTGACGCATTTGAAAGTATATACATGGAAGCAGCTATTCTGGGCAATGTGCTTAGTTTATTTTCCGGTTTTAATCTTGGGACTATTAACCGGATTTTTATTAGAATTTTTATTAGTGACCACAGTGTTACATATCGCTTGGCATTATTATTTTTTAAAAAAGTTAAATGATTGGTTATGGATCAGCAAAAGTACACGTTTACCACCCGGTAAGTCGGTGTGGGAACATGCTTACATTGGTATTCATAATATGCAGCAGCGCCACCGTAAACGCCGCAATAATTTAGCCAGTGTAATTAGTCGTTTCCGTGAAGGTTCTGAAGCATTACCTGATGCGGTGGTGGTATTTAAAAAAGACGGTGAAATCGTGTGGTGTAATCGACTTGCCCAATTTCAACTAGGCTTTAAGTGGCCCGATGATGCGGGAGAGAATATTACCAACCTAATTCGTCACCCTGATTTTGTGGAATATTTACGCAGTGATGCCTATAACGAACCACTGGATTTAGTTTCCCCGATTAATAATGAAAAAGTATTAGAATTTAGGATCATGCCCTATGCCAAAAATCAGCGCTTATTGATTGTGCGTGATGTCACTAGTTATCGTCAAATGGATGAAAATAGACGTCATTTTGTCGCTAACGTTTCCCACGAACTTCGGACTCCACTTACCGTCTTGCAAGGCTATATTGAAATGCTAGCGATGAGCGCGCAAGATGACAAAATGCAATTAAAAACTATTCAAGTACTGGATCAGCAAACTGCACGTATGTGTGCATTAGTTGAACAATTGATGACGTTATCAAAGATAGAGGGCGCGGCGACCTTAGATTTCCATGAAAGTATCAATATGTCTGCTTTATTAACACAAGTTGAAAATGAAGCCGTTACATTGGGGCGTAAAAAATCGCAAACTGTCACTTTTAAAGTTGATCCTAAATTGTCGGTGGTTGGCGATGAAATGCAAGTACGTAGCGCGATAGCTAACTTAGTGTATAACGCCATTAATTATACGCCTGAGCATGGCACTATTAAAGTGATCTGGAAGCGAGTACAGGAAGGAGCTTATTTCTGCGTGATGGACACTGGTGATGGTATTGCTCCTGAACATATTTTACATTTAACCGAGCGTTTTTATCGAGTAGATGCTTCTAGATCCCGAGATACTGGTGGCTCTGGTTTAGGTTTGTCGATCGTAAAACATGCATTATCTCACTATGACAGCAAGTTACATATTGAAAGTCATGTTGGGGAAGGCAGTCAATTTTCCTTTATTATCCCAGACAACTATATTTGTTAAAACTATATTTGTTAAATAGTAACGTTATTTGTTGACCTTTATCATGCAGATTTAAGCTATCTTAGATTCAAAATTGAATTCATGAAGTATTAAATTGCAGGCTCGTTAATTAATTCCTTTTTAGACTTTATATTTTGAACCAATACCTCTGAACTAATGTTTTATTAAAAGATGCATTGGTTCAAAATATTGACTCTACATGATTTTTTAATCGATATTTTTTGTAAAATCACTTGATTTATAGTCTTCATGTTTTGCTGCTCAAGAGGTGAAGTTATTTACCTTCAAATTATTTTAGAAACATTATTAACTGCGTTTTGCTATAAGATAGCGCTACAGCTAAAACTGCTACCATTACCAATACAAACCAATTCATATAACCAGATTATATATTTGTATTGAACGCTGTATTGCTTTTTATTGATACTGACTGTTGCAAAAGGAAGAGTTTATGTTGCGAATATTTTATTGCTCGGTGATTCTTATTAGCGGGTTATTAACGACGTCTATTCAAGCTCAATCTTTGCCTGATCCCACCTTTAATAATCTATTAAAACAATTTAATCTGCCTGCCTTTACAAGGTATTTGTTTATTGATCCTACATTGAAAGCAAGCTGTGACGATTATCAACCAACGACTCGTAAATGCGGGCAAGGACATTGGTTAGCTGTTAGCAATTTATCAACGGCTAATAAAATGGCGAAAGCAGGGGATCTATTTCTGTTACGTGAAGGACGTTTTAAACAAGCTTTACATGTCACTAAATCCGGGAATGCAAAGGCTTATATCGGGTTTAGCGCCTATAAAAATGAAAAAGTGACACTGTACAATGTTAATTCTATTGATCAAGGGGAAGAGTATGGTCCGATATGGTTAGATGAAGTGTCATACATAGTAGTGAACGGAATTAGCGTCGATAAAAGTATTGGTTTTGGTCGTTTTTTAAATGCGCATCATAATATTTTCTCTAATAACAAGTTCACTGGTTCAAGTATTTATAATGATGGTCGAAGTGCTAGCAAACGCGGCGGTCTGTATGTCGCTTTTAGTCACCACAATCAAATCATCAATAACCTGTTTCAAAAAGGCACGGATCTATTATCACTAGTGCATGCAAATTATAACCGTGTACAAGGCAATACAATGAATCTAGCTGGTCATGATGTTTGGAATATTAAATGCGGTAGTTTCAATGTTATTCGAGATAATGTATTCAGTAATAAAAAGCAAAAATTAGGAGCGGTATTCGATTGCGAACAGGACACCATGAATTGGCATGGTAATGGACGCTTTAAGCAGCAAAGTGCAGTCTTAGATGCAAGCCAATATAATCTTATTGAGCATAATGTGTTTAAAGATGCCGTACGTTATTATTCTGCAAGTGGAGGTAACGGGATCCAATATGCTGGTCAACATGGTTTGATCCGTTTTAATACTTTTTATCATACCAATGTTGGATTCAGCCTTGCTAGCTATCGACCAGAAGCAACCTATAACTATAGCAATCGCATTTATCATAATACTTTTCATGATAACTGGTGTGTTGGTATTGCCATTGGCAGTGAAATAGAAAAATTTACAGATAATCAATTTATAAATAATATTCTCTGGAATAATCAAGGATTAGGTGCAAGCCAATGCAGTGATAACAATGCAAAACAAGTACTGTTTCGGCAAAAAGAGGGGGATGAATGGTTTGTTAATAACAATATCGGCACTCACCTCAGTGATAAAGTGATTGGTTTGTGGGGAAATTCTCGTGAGATGAGTGTGTATGACTTTGAAGGCAGCTTTATACCGGTTCGCTTCAAGGATACCTTAGCCAGAGATCCTTTGTTTGTTAATCAAAACCAGCATGATTATAGGTTATCTACGGACAGTCCGATGGTTGATACTGGCCTGCATCTAAGTAAAATCATAAGCACGACGGGCGAAGGGGATAGTTTTCAAGTACAAGATAGTCAGTTCTTTTACGACGGAGTAGGGATTGCCAATGAAAAAGGGGATCAAATTATGGTTCGCTCAGCTTCAATCAACACTAAAAAGCCACAAGTTGCAACGATTGTAAAAATTGATAGGCTGTCTCATAAGATATACCTAGATAAAAAAATAACTTGGAAAAAAGGCGACTTAATTTCTCTCGCTTATAATGGCCTAGCGCCGGATATTGGCGCGTTTGAATCAAAGTGATCTTTACTTTCATTATCCAGAAAATTTGCTTATGAACAACATTTACTTATGAACATCCATTTGATTATTATCAACCACCTGACTACCAAAAATAAAGGTTAAGTAACCAATGTTCGTTTATTTTATTAAGTCCAATTATTTTATAACTTGGATTTAGATCATAAGTGCATAAAGCGCCATATTACATACATCAATAAAAGTGAATACTATGAATAACCGTAAACTTGCTAATAAGCTGGATCAGTTTTTAGAAATACATCAATTTAAAGATTATTGTCCTAATGGCCTACAAATAGAGGGGCGAGAGCAAGTCAAAAAAGTGGTGACTGGCGTTACTGCGAATCAGGCGTTAATTGATGCGGCTATTGTGCATAATGCGGATGCGATTTTAGTGCATCACGGTTTTTTCTGGAAGGGTGAAGCACAACAAATTGTTGGCATGAAATATAATCGTATTAAAGCGCTGATAGAAAATGGTATTAATCTTTATGCCTACCATTTACCCTTAGATGTGCAACCTGAATTAGGCAACAATAAACAATTGGCCGAACTACTCAATATTATTGATAGACGACCACTTGAACCTTGGGATAAACGCAGTGTAGGTCGAGTCGGAAAATTTGAAAATGCGATTACGCCACCTGCACTGGTTGAATCTATTACCCAACAGTTACAACGAGCACCCTTATGGATAGATGGTGGTAAACCTGAGATTAAAACTATTGCTTGGTGCACAGGTGGTGGACAGGATTACATTACTATTGCTGCAGAACAAGGGATTGATGCATTTATTAGCGGTGAGATATCTGAACGTACTACGCATATTGCTAAAGAAATGGGTATTCATTACTTTGCGGCGGGGCATCATGCAACTGAACGATATGGAGTAAAAGCTTTAGGTGAATGGTTAGCTGCAGAAATGGATCTTGATGTGATCTTTATAGATATTGATAATCCTGTTTAATATTCACTTATTTTGCTTAAATATGCGAAAAAAGTGTTTCAAAAATTGAAACTTAGTGTGCTTTTACTTTATTATGCCAAGCATGCTTACCCGTTATTATTCAATATCTAAAAACCAGCAAGCTGAGAGTTGAAAAGATTCTAGGCATGAAGGTTAAAGACTGACGAGTATAAATACAATTCGATAATTCATTTAGGGAAAAAAAATGACAACATATAACATTGCTTTACTAGCAGGTGACGGTATCGGTCCTGAAGTAATGAAAGAAGCAGTAAAAGTTTTGAAGTTAGTTGAACAGCGTAATGCAGATGTTAACTTTGAATTAAACGACGTATTATTTGGTGCCGCTGCTTATTTTGCTACTGGTAAAGCATTCCCTGAAGAAACTAAAGCAGCTTGTGACAAAGCTGATGCAATTCTAAAAGGAACCATCGGTTTAAATCACGAAGACTCTAAAAAGATTCCTGTAGACGAACAACCCGAACGTGGTGCTTTATTGCCGTTACGTCGTCGTTATAATACCTATGCTAACTTTCGCCCTGTTTATTTACCAAAAGGGTTAGCACATTTCTCACCGTTGAAAGAATCTGTTGTTGGTGAAGGCATCGACATCATGTTAATTCGTGAGCTAGTAGGTGGTTTGTACTTTGGCGAAAAAGAAACAGGCATTGATGCACAAGGCCGTCGTTATGTGCGTGAAGTATTAGAATACGATGAAGATCAAATCCGTCAAATCGTTCGTGTTGGTTTTGAAGTTTCAATGAAACGTAAAAAAGTGATGCACAATATCCATAAATCAAACGTTCTAAAATCAAGTGTTTTATGGAATGAAATCGTAGAAGAAGAAAGCAAAAATTTCCCTGAAGTGGAAGTGATCAACATTTTAGTTGATGCTGCAGCGACATACTTATGTCTAAAACCAACTATGTTTGACGTAATGGTAATGGAAAATATGTTTGGTGATATTTTAAGTGACCAAGGTGGTGGTATCTTAGGTTCTTTAGGCCTAATGCCTTCTGCTTGTAAAGGTCCTGAAAAATCTTACTACGAACCATCACATGGTTCTGCACCAGATATCGCTGGTAAAGGTATTGCAAATCCATACTCAATGATCGGTTCTGTGGCATTAATGTTAGAGATGAGCTTTGGTATGGAAAAAGAAGCTAAAAACCTTTGGAATGCGATGCAAAGCGTATTTGAAAATGGTTACTCAACTTCAGACCTATCTAAGCCAGGTGAAGCAAACTTAGTTAGTACTGCTGAGTTTGGTGATATGGTATGTGAAGAATTGGCGAAAATGCCTGTATAATCATTTTCACAAGTGATTAAATAATTTTAAACCACGTTTTATAACGTGGTTTTTTTTTGGAGAAAGACCATGGCATTAAAGCCAACTATTTTTAAAATGAACATTAATGTGTCTAATTTAGATCAAGATGTTTATGAAACTATTCCGTTAACTATTGCACAACACCCATCGGAAACAACGGAACGCATGGTGACACGTATTCTTGCATTTGTGCTTAATAACCAAGAGTTTTTAAGTTTTACTAAAGGCTTAAGTGAGGCCGATGATCCAGATATTTGGGCTAAAAATTATAGTGATGAATTTTTGTTATGGGTCGATGTGGGTGAACCAGGTTTTGAACGTATTAAAAAAGCCTGTCGTCAGGCTAAAAGCGTAAAGGTTTATACTTTTAACACTAAATCTAATGTGTGGTGGAAGCAATCGCTGAAAGATTTCAGCAAGATCACTGCGCAAGTCTATCAATTTGACTTTGAACAAATTCAAAGCTTCGCTTCTCTGGTTGAGCGTACTATGGACTTTAGTATTACCCTTACCGACAATGTATTTTATATTGCCGCTGACAAAGGCAGTTGTGAAGTAAACTTAACCACCTTAAAAGGTGAGTAGTGCGGGCTAACCCAATATACTTGCAGGCACCACTGATAACATTTTTGAAGTAATAGCTACTCTAATAAGTCTGTAATTAAATATTGGGTAAGGGATCCATTAATTAAAGGCCGAAATAGCATTAAATAGTTGATTCCTTTTGCAACCTTTCAATATAAAAGAAGCAACTTAAGCAACAAGATTGTGCCGCTATTTAGTGGAATGGGTATTACATAGGTATAAACATTGCACACTAAGATGGACAGCGTATAATCCGCACTTCTTTAAAATTAACACTGTCCTGAATCCAAGAGTGGTACCCATGAAATTTATCGTTAAGCTTTTTCCTGAAATTATGATGAAAAGTAAACCTGTGCGTAAGCGCTTCAGCAAAATGTTACAGGGCAATATCCGTAACGTACTGACTCGTCATGATGAAGATATTAAAGTGATACTCGAATGGGATAAAATTATCGTTCGTAGTGAAAATGACGATCCTGATAATAAAGCAAAGGTCATTCACTACTTAAAAAGTACGCCAGGTATTGCGTTTTTCTTGGAAGTGACTGAATCTACTTATACTGATATTCATGACATATACGAGCAAACAAAAGCGTGTTTTGGCGATAGTCTTGCGGGTAAAACCTTCTGTGTTCGTGCAAAACGTATTGGTACCCATGACTTTGGATCAAATGAAGTTGAACGTTATGTCGGTGGTGGTTTAAATCAACATACTGAAGCACTTGCTGTTAAATTAAAAAATCCAGATGTGACAGTTAATATCGAAATCAATCAAGATAAATTATTTATGGTTGACCAACGCCATCAAGGTTTAGGTGGTTTCCCACTAGGAACGCAAGAATCAGTGTTGTCGCTTATTTCCGGTGGATTTGATTCTGGCGTATCTAGTTACAAATTATTGAAACGTGGCTCTCGTGTACATTACTGTTTCTTTAATTTAGGCGGTGCAGCTCATGAAATTGGTGTGAAGCAAGTCGCTTATCATTTGTGGGAGCGTTTTGGTGCTTCTCATCGTGTGAAATTTGTTTCTGTACCTTTTGAGCCTGTTGTTGCTGAAATCCTAGAAAAAGTGGATAACGGCCAAATGGGTGTTGTACTGAAACGTATGATGATGCGTGCTGCACGTAAAGTGGCTGATAATTTAGCAATTGAAGGATTGGTAACAGGTGAAGCATTAGGTCAGGTTTCTAGTCAAACACTACGTAATTTATCAGTGATTGACCAAGTGACCGATATGCTGATCTTACGTCCACTAGTTGCAACCGATAAACAAGAGATCATTGATTGTGCACGTGAAATTGGTACTGCAGAAATTTCTGAAACGATTCCTGAGTACTGTGGTGTTATCTCTCAGCGCCCAACAGTTAAAGCGGTGATGAGTAAGATTGAGAATGAAGAAGCTAACTTTGATATGTCATTAATTGATAAAGTTGTGGCTGAAGCACAGACTCTCGATATTAAAGACATTGCAACGGCAGCAAAAGAACAAGTTACTGAAGTCGAATCGGTATCCGGTTTCTCTACTAATGATATTGTGTTGGATATTCGTTCTGCCGATGAACAAGAAGATAAACCATTACAGTTAGATGGGGTTGAAGTACAACATCTTCCTTTCTTTAAACTAGGTAGCCAATTTGAAACACTTGCTCAAGATAAAACCTATTTACTGTATTGTGACCGTGGTGTGATGAGTCAATTACAGGCTTTGTATTTGAAAGAAGCTGGTTTCAATAATGTGAAAGTGTATCGTCCTTAACTTTTTACAATGTCATATAAAACGTTATCTAAACTGTGCTGTATTATTCTTTGTTTTGAAATAATTTGATTAGATGGTGAATGTATTAAATACGGTCGATTAAGTGCCGTATTTTTAGCCATCCGCACTGTTTATTCACAATTTTGTCTATAAATAATAGGCCTTTACACTGATTCATCGTATGCTGAAATTACTTCATAAGCGCGATTAAAGGATATTAATATGCCAAATTCAATTGATAGTTATAAACTGATCACGGGTAAAGATGATGCTGAGTTTTGCAGTCGGATCACTAAAGTATTAAGTGAAGGATATGAGTTATACGGTTCACCAACCATGACCTTTAACGGTGAGCATGTTGTTGTTGGACAAGCTGTAATTAAAAGACCATCACAACTGGTGTAAGTGAGTTAATTACTTACTGCTTTATTGAGTCGGTGTATATGCTTGCTTATTTTATTGTCTATATTGCTAATTATGTTGCTGATATATATTACCAGTCTAAATAGCAGCTCAATACCTGCATCATATTCAAATAAAGCCTGCTCCTGCAGGCTCTTTTGTATATAGCTATACCTCATAGCTATACCTTACAAATATGCCTTCTAACCATAGTCTTAAACTTTTACCTTTCACTCATTAGTTACTATTTCTTATTTATGCTCTACTTTTGTAGTGTTAGCTATTTTAATCAGCTATTTTCCTAATAGACCATTGTTGTAAAAGACCGAGATACTCATGTAAAGCTACTTGTGATTTGTATAACTGATAAGCCGATGGAATATAATTATAAGCGGGTAGACTATGTGAGTTTTCTTTAGCAAGATACATCGCCGGTGCGGCTATTGGATATTGATTATAATGGCTGAATAAAGCCATGGATCTGGGCATATGTGTTGCAGAGGTTACTAGCGCTGCTTTTTTACCTTGTATCAGCGTAGACATTTGTTGTGCTTCTTGTTGTGTGTCCTTACTGCTATCTAATCGTATGATTCTTTGTTCAGGTATTGCAAATGTTAAAGCCAGTATTTGCAACAATTGTGCATGACTTTGTGTATCTCCAAAGCCAGATCCCGAAACGACAATAATGGCATTTGGGTTCGCATAGTAAAGTCGTAATGCTTCACTAAAACGACTTAATGCCGTTGCGGAAAGTTGTCCTGTGATCGGTAAGTTTTTATCATTTATACCCGATGAACCGAGTACTAAAATATAATCCAAAGATTGCTCTGCAACCAGCAGCGGAGGATATTGGCGCTCTAAAGGTTTTGCTAAGTGATAAGCACTTGGCAATAAGCTGAACACAAAGAGAATGATAAAACTAAATAACGCGAGGACTTTAGCTAATAGCTGACGTCGACTAAAAAAAAGTAATAATAAACTGACTAATAATAGTGATAAAGAGAAGGGTAGTGGCATTAATAATCCCCCTATCCATTTTTTTAATATAAATAACATATTTGACCTTTATTGAATCTTATAATTTCTTTTCAAAACACAATGCATCTTGACCATCAGCGTAATAAGCTAGTTTGATAGTAAACTGCACATAACCTATTTTCTGATATAACCTAATCGCATTACTATTACTTACCTTCACTTCTAAGCTAATCAAATGGCGCTGGTGCTGCAGTGCAACTTGTTCTAGTTGGCGCATCAGTTTTTCACCACAGCTTTGGCCGTGAAAGTCAGGGTGAACTGCTAGTGAATATAAACGAGCCTTGAGGCTTCCTTTACGATAAAGCAATAATCCGTATGCGCTTATTATATTATTTTTTAGCTGCATAATAAGGTCACAGTGTCCCTGTTGTATAAAATAATGAAAATTTCTACGGCTGAGCTGATCATAATTAAAATTTAAATTTTCGATGTCTAGTAAGCGTTTAATATCTTCTATTTTGGCCTTACGATACTGCATATTTAACTTTCCTTATTAATCCTTTAGGTTCAGAATCGGCTCAATTATATAGAAGAGGAACTTTTGTGGATAACTTTATTGTAGTCGTTGATAAAATAGAAGATTGGCAACCGTTTTTCCCTACTGAACAAGTGGTGACAACTGATAGTTACTTATTTGATCAACAATACCAAAATGCTAAAAATCTTAGGGTTTTAAACTTATCAAGAAAGTATAAGTATTTGTCTCATGGGTACTATTGTAGCCTTTTAGCGGAAGCGAGAAACCATAAGGTATTACCCAATTTAAAAACAATTAATGATCTCAGTAAAAAGAGTTTATACATTAATGATCTCGATGCGTTACAACAGATTACTAACAATATAAGTATTAAATTTCTTAAGGTAGAAGGTGGCATTAAGAAATTAAGCTTTAAAGTTTATTTCAGTAAGTCTCAAATAAAAGGCTTCGATAAGCTTGCTCGTGAAATTTTTGAGTATTATCCATGTCCGATTTTAGAGGTGACATTAATACAAAGTACTATCTGGCAGATTGATTCTGTTGTGCCAGTTAATATCAAAGAACTCTCTGACCTTGAGCAAGACTTTTTTGCTAGTGCTTTAGAAAAATACAGCAATAGAATATGGCGTACACCAAAAAAACAAAAAGCGTACCTTTATGACCTGGCTATTTTAGTTAATCCTGAAGAAAAACTGCCACCTAGTGACAAAATAGCTATTGAAAAGTTTATGGAGTCCTGTGAAAGACACGCTGTCTATTCAGAGTTAATTACCAAAAAGGATTTTTCTAAAATAAATGAATTTGATGGATTATTTATTCGCGAAACAACTTCGATTAGTAACCATACTTATAAGTTTTCAAAAGTGGCTGCCTCAGAAGGGATTGTTGTACTGGATGATCCCAACTCTATTTTAAAATGTACAAATAAAATTTTTATGTCTAATTTATTAGACCGTTTAAAACTGCCAGGTATTCCAGGACGATTTGTCTCAAGTGCTAAAGCATCAGTATTAAATGCACTCATTAAAGAATTTGGTTTTCCTCTGGTGGTGAAGATCCCTGATGGATCTTTTAGCATCGGCGTAAAAAAAGTCGATGATGTTGATGAATTGAAAGTTGTGCTGGAACAGATGCTGAAAAAAAGTGACTTGATTCTGGTACAAAAATTCCTATATACAAAATACGATTGGCGAGTTGGTGTATTAGGTGGCCAAGGTTTGTTTGCTTGTAAGTACTTTATGAGTGAAAATCATTGGCAGATATATAATCATGAAAAAGATAAAGACAGCGACCAATTTAGTGGCGACTCTGTTACTTTACCTTTTGAAGATGTACCAGAAAAAGTTAAAAAAGTTGCAATAGCCGCTGCTAATGGCGTTGGACTTGGATTGTATGGCATTGATTTAAAAGAAGATGAACAAGGTAATGTGTACGTTGTTGAAGTAAATGATAACCCTAGTATCGACCATCAAGTCGAAGATGATTTTTTAGGTGATAAGTTGTATGATCGTATTATTACTTGGTTCATTGAGCAGATGAAATCTAAAAAATAACATTAATTTATGATAAGAGGCAGTTGTATTGAAAATACAGCTGCCTATTTTTTATGGCCATTTTTTTATGGCCATTTTTTTATGGCCATTTTTTTATGCCTGCTTTTTATGTTTGCATGATAAGTAATAAGTAATAAGTAATAAGTAATAAGTAATAAGTAATAAGTAATAAGTAATAAGTAATAAGTAATAAGTAATAAGTGCAATTTTTATGGAAAATGCTTTTAATTCAAATAAGTTACGTTAATTTGGCTAAATAAAGGCAACTTTAAGAATCTCCTTTTCTTTAACAAAAAACCAATAAAAATGAGAATATAGTTTAGTGATTGATCATAATTTTGACCCTATAGCACAGAAATTTATTAATAATATTTATGGAAGCGATAAAGGTGCAATCCGTAAAGAGGTTGTTTGGCGAGAGTTATTAACGTGCATAAAGCGATTAAATAAACCAAAATTACGCATTTTGGATGCAGGTGGCGGTTTTGGTTATTTCAGTCAAAAGCTAGCCGCTTTAGGTCATCAAGTGGTGTTGTGTGATATTTCTGGTGAGTTACTTACTATTGCTAAACAACAATTAGCGGATAAAGCCTATAAAAATAATGTAACCGTATTACATTGTGCGATTCAAGCTTTAAATGAACATGTCGAGGGACAGTTTGATTTGATCCTAAATCATGCAGTATTAGAGTGGTTAGCTGAACCTGAATTGACCTTATATAGTTTATTAAACTGGCTAAATGACGATGGCTTAGTATCCTTGATGTTTTATAACAAAGAAGCGCAGCGTTTCTTTAATTTAGTCTCGGGTAATTTGAGTTTTGTAGAGTTAGGCATGCCACGAAAAAAGGTAGTGCGCTTATCACCGACTAATCCTTTATTTGAAGCCGATGTACTTGATTGGCTTAAACAAGCAAACATGTCTGTCATTAAAAAAACCGGCGTTCGCGTTTTACATGATTATATGAAATCTGCAGATTTTTCTGAACATAATTTTGAACAGTTATTGGCAATGGAAATGAAGTATTGTCAACGCGAACCTTATGCGTCATTAGGACGTTATACCCACTTTACCATTACTAGGAGTCCTAATGAAACGGTACCATTTTAGAATAAGCATCAGTTACCAAGAATTTGAAAAATTATATCGAGTTCCTAATACTGTAGTAAAAGTACGTAGCGAACAAGGTGCAATGTTGCAATTACCTGCGATGCGTTTTGTCCCTTTTTTTACTCAGCTAGGTGTGCGCGGATATTTTGAGTTACAGTTAAATGATGACAATAAATTTCAAAAGCTTATTTGTTTATATAATTAAGATAATACTGCCGATTTATTTTGTGAGTTTTTGAGCGTTATCACTTGAATTTAAGGACTGTTTTAACAATGAATAATGTTATTTTAAGACCTCATAAATAATTGCGGTAGTATATTTTGATAGCTTATTACTTATTAATAAAAATAGTGATTTACGTAAGTGGATAGCATTTTAGCTTGAAACGCTTTTTATAGTGATATTATTGTTCAATGATAAAATGTTTATCAAACGTTCAAAAAGAAAAAATATCGGAATGCTCCTTTGTTATTATTATTTTGTGTCATAATTGAGTTTTTTGTTTTTATGATTAATTAAAACAGCTGCTTATAATTAATTTTTCGTTGCTTTATAGTTCGACAGTGCAATCTTTATTGATGTTATGATCTCTTTATTAACTAACTCATCTTTATTCTATTAACTTCTTGGTAATCTGTTTTTATTTTATGACTTTTTATTTGCCTCGTTATTATTTAAACTTCATTTAATTGTTATCGTAGTCATATTGTCAATGATCTTTGCCTTAAACTAGCTATTATGTAATAACAATAGAAATTACGCTTATCTTCAACGTGATAAGTTGATTTTTAATTAATAAAACTGTCATAATTGATAAATTCAAACATTAATGTTTTTTATATATAATAAAACTATGTAACCTACACTCGTTAGTCAGAATATGTGAGAGTAAGTTGATACTTTGGCTTTTAACTGTTTTAAAGTTGAATTAAGATCAAAGAGTTAAATTACTGACTTATGTATATTAAGCATTGAATAACTTGTAAGGCTCTGGAATGAAAAAAGTGTTAACAGTCTTCGGTACACGCCCCGAAGCAATAAAAATGGCGCCTTTGGTTCATGAGCTTGCGGCACAGCCCGGAATTGATAGTAAAGTCTGTGTTACCGCGCAGCATAGGGAAATGCTTGACCAAGTCTTGCAGTTGTTTAACATTAGCCCCGATTATGATTTAAATATTATGAAGCCCGGGCAAGATTTATTCGATGTAACCGAAAATATATTGAATGGTCTCAAGCAGGTACTGGATGACTTTAAACCTGATGTTGTACTTGTTCATGGCGATACAACGACCACTTTCTCTGCCTCATTAGCTGCTTTTTATAAGCAAATTGATATTGGTCACGTAGAAGCAGGGTTACGTACCGGTGATTTATATTCTCCTTGGCCTGAAGAAGCAAATCGAAGATTGACTGGAGTGTTAACCCGCTATCATTTCGCCCCCACCGAATTATCAAAATCCAACTTACTTAGAGAACATGTCCCCAAGGAACATGTTGTTGTGACGGGTAATACTGTTATTGATGCCTTGTTATGGGTTAAACAAAAATTAGAATCGGATACTGGCTTACAAACTTCTCTGGCTGAGCAATTTCCCTTTTTGGATAGTAATAAAAGAATGATCTTGGTGACGGGACATCGTCGAGAAAGTTTTGGTGGTGGATTTGAACGTATTTGTGAAGCACTAGCGAATATTGCGAAAGCACAACCCGATGTGCAGATTGTTTACCCTATGCATATGAATCCTAATGTAAGAGAGCCGGTTAATCGTCTATTGAGTACATTAAATAATGTATTTTTAATTGAACCTCAAGATTATTTACCTTTCGTTTATCTTATGAACCGCTGTTACCTTATCATTACCGATTCCGGTGGTGTACAGGAAGAAGCTCCGTCTTTAGGTAAACCGGTTTTAGTGATGCGAGATACCACCGAAAGACCCGAAGCTATTGAAGCTGGCACGGTAAAATTAGTCGGCACGGACGTTCAACGTATTATTTCAGAAACCATTTTGTTATTAACGGATAATGAAAAATACCAAACAATGGCTAAATCGCATAACCCTTATGGTGATGGTTTTGCATGTGCTCGTATTGTTAAAGAATTATTAAAGGATTAAATAAAATATGCCATTTAAAACTATATCTGTTATTGGTCTAGGTTATATTGGATTACCTACTGCTGCTGTGATTGCCTCTCGTGGTTTCGACGTAATAGGCGTTGATGTTAATGCCGATGCGGTTAATACCATTAATGCAGGTCAAATACATATCGTAGAGCCTGATTTAGACATAGTCGTTCGAAGTGTTGTCACCACTGGCAAGCTTCGAGCAACAACAACTGCTGAACCTGCAGATGTGTTTATGGTCGCTGTGCCAACCCCTTTCAAAGAAGACGCTTCGTCATCTCACTCTCCTGACTTATCTTATATTGAAGCCGCTGCAAATATGATTGCTCCGGTGCTCACTAAGGGTAATTTAGTTATTTTAGAATCAACTTCTCCTGTTGGGACCACTGAAAAGTTAGCGGGTTGGTTAAAGCTGGCTCGACCTGACTTAACTTTCCCTCAAGATAAAGGTGATGCAGCTGATATAAAAGTCGCGCATTGCCCTGAACGTGTTCTACCTGGACATGTATTAACTGAACTTGTTTCAAACGACCGCGTGATTGGTGGAATGTCTGACGCATGTAGCCAATTAGCGACACAATTGTATGAAACATTTGTGCGTGGTGAATGCATCGTTACTAATGCACGTACAGCTGAAATGGCAAAACTGACTGAGAATTCATTCCGCGATGTCAATATTGCCTTTGCTAATGAGCTTTCTGTTATTTGTGATAAGTTAAAAATCAATGTATGGGAGCTGGTGAAGCTAGCTAACCGCCACCCGCGAGTGAATATTCTTAATCCCGGACCGGGTGTTGGTGGGCATTGTATTGCTGTCGATCCTTGGTTTATTGTTGATAGCTGCCCTGAAGAAGCAAAAATAATTAAGCAAGCACGTTTAACTAATGACGCTAAACCACATTATGTTGTGGATCAGATATGTAAAGCAGCAGATGAATTCAAACGCCCTGTTATTGCTTGTTTAGGATTAGCTTTTAAAGCAGATATTGATGACCTGCGAGAAAGTCCTGCGTTAGAAATTGTTAAGGACCTCGTTGCTAAAGGGTTAGGTGATATTATTGCTGTTGAGCCTAATATCAAGCAACTTCCCGCTTCTTTGTCAGAATCTGGTGTGACACTTTCTTCCTTGAGCGATGCTTTAGACAAAGCAAATGTTGTCGTCGTTTTAGTGGACCATAAACAATTTAAAGCAACAGATCGCACTCAGTTCGCAACAAAAGTGGTGATAGATACGCGCGGTATTATTTAATTTGTGCATTAAAACGGTTTGTAAGTTGAAATAATACCTATATATAACTACTTTTATTGCTTCAACTTATCGAGAAATGTTTTTTAAAGGGAAGTAAATGCCTGTTCAACACAATGTTAAAGATAATAGTGCGCACGCCTATTCAGCATTATACCGTTGCATTGATTTTGTCATTATCCAATTAACCCTGTTCTTAATTGTTCACTTTAAAGGTGAACAATTAACAGATACTTATTTGGTGGTTGGCTTAATCGCCTCACTTGGTTTTGCATTTTCTGCTGAAAGCCAAATGCTCTATCGTAGCTGGCGAGTGGGGGAGTTCTCTCGTATCACCAGTTATACTTTTTTATCCTGGGTAGCAGGCATTTTTAGCGTTGTTATCTTTCTATTCTTTAGTAAAACCAGTGTGGATATCTCCCGAGTTATTATTGCCACTTGGATCATCATCAACTGTTTTGCTCTTGCGGGTTGGCGAATTCTTTTTTACGTGTTTTTATTCAAACGAAGACGAGCCGGATTTTACACTAAGAAAGTCGCTATTTTTGGTTTAACATCTTCGGGTGAATTATTAGCAGATGAACTTATTAATAAGCCTGAAACTGGGTTTACTTTACTTGGGTTTTACGATGATCGAGCTGACCATCGTTCTCCCACCAAACACAAAGACTGCTTACTAGGTAATATTAGTCAAGGGTTGGCATCTGCGCAGGCCGGAGAGATTGATGTGATTTATATTGCTCTGCCTCTGGCCGCTCAAAAACGCATTGAGGAGTTGCTTCGGTCATTAGGTGATACGACTGTTGATGTATTTTTAGTGCCTGACTTTTTCACTTTTAATTTAATTAATTCGCGCTTATCTAATGTCGGTTCGATTCAAACCATCAGTGTCTATGAGTCACCAATGACAGGGCCTGCAAGTTTAATTAAACGTATTGAAGATGTGGTCGGAGCTGCATTGATTTTATCTGTGATTGCGATACCGATGTTAATCATTGCGCTGCTTATCAAAAAAGATTCCCCTGGACCGGTTTTTTTCAAGCAAATGCGTTACGGTTTAGACGGTCGCCCCATTAATGTATGGAAGTTTCGTTCTATGAACTCGATGGATAACGGTTCTTTTGTGCAACAAGCGGTAAAAGGGGATCCTCGTGTCACCAAGTTAGGGCATTTTTTACGTAGAACATCGCTGGATGAATTACCACAGTTTATTAATGTGCTGTCCGGCAGTATGTCATTAGTTGGACCTCGTCCGCATGCAGTAGCTCATAATGAAGAATATAGAAAGTTAGTTGATTTTTATATGTTACGTCATATCGTCAAACCGGGTATAACGGGTTGGGCGCAAATTAATGGATGGCGTGGTGAAACGGATACATTAGATAAAATGGAAAAGCGCGTTGAGTTCGATTTAGAATATATTAGAACTTGGTCAATTAGCTTTGATATAAAAATCATTTTCATAACGATTTTCAAAGGTTTTGTGAATAAAAATGCCTATTAAATTTAACACTGATTTGTCGATTGTTAGTTATTGCTAGTACTTACCGCTATTGCTTGCCGTTAATAGTTAGCGTTTTTGTATACGAACACTAATATCAGTAAAAGATTACCTGGCTTATAAAACCAGCTAATCTTTTACTCGCCTAGTATGTGCTATTCTTCAAATAGATTTTTATCTATGATCAGATCTCTTGGTAAACTATTTTTAATACGATTATCGAGTGATTTACCCAAGCCAATAATATAACCCTGATAATTCAATAACACTTCACCTTTACTATTTTGAGTATCGATATCATGGATATCTCTACCTTGAAAGTATTCCCGTGCTTGATGTGCTAAAAGACTAACCGATGACGTTGTTTGTTGACCATAACAGGTGGCAAATTCATGAGTACATTTGAAGCCTGATTTGCGTCCTTTACCAAATTGCTCGGCAATTTTTATTCCTAATCTAGAAAAACGTAACTCATTTATCAAAGGAACTATGTTTTCTGGAAATAACCAAAATTCATCATCTCTTTGGTATAAAACACCTTCTATTTCAGTGATACCAAATTGTTCCTGAAAATAGTTAAACAAGTTTTCTTTAGTTATTACAGCTGCAGGCTGAAAAGGAAACTTACCTAAGCGTTTATGCGCCTGAGGTGATTCAACATGGCCTGTCTTTTTAATGCTTGCGACAAAGAAACCCTCTGTATCATAAACTTGCGGCCATATATGTAAAAAACCTTGCTCTGTTACTGTTTTATCTGCACCTTTAAATAAATCTATTAATGATAAGAATTCAACTTGTTCAGGGTAGGTTTCTTGCAGGTACAAACAAACCTCTTGGTTTTCTTCTAGGCTTAAAGTACAGGTTGAATAGACCATTACTCCACCGGGTTTAAGCGCCTGAAATGCACTTTCAATGAGTGTTTTCTGGGTACCTGAAATGCTTTCAATCGCACCTTGATCCCAGTTTTTCATTGCTTGTTTATCTTTTCGTACAGTGCCTTCACCAGAGCAAGGGGCATCTAATAAAATAGCGTCAAAAGTGTTAGGTAACCATTGTCCAAATACGCTTGCATCAAAGTGTGTCAAAGCAACATTTTTAATACCACAACGCTGTATATTTGCGTGCAACATTTTGATCCTGCTCGATGAGTATTCATTAGCAATGATCAAGCCCTGATTGTTCATTGAGGCTGCTAATTGTGTTGTTTTGGATCCAGGTGCGGCTGCTGCATCTAATAAAGTAGATTGTGCTGAACCTTGAAAATGGTAGGTAAGTGCTGACACCGGCATCATTGAACTTGCTTCTTGCACATAGAATAGACCTGCCAAATGCTCTGCACTATTACCTAAAGGGCATTGTTGCTCATCAAGTTCTATCCAAAATCCAGTTTTACACCAAGGAATAGGTGTTAATTGCCAATTTTTATTTTCAGCAATGACCAAAAAATCCTCAACACTAATCTTAATCGTGTTAATGCGGATCGCTCGTCGTAAAGGGCGGCGGCAACTGGACACTAAATCCTCAACATTTAAATGAGAAGGTAAAATGGTGCTCATTTTGTCGATAAATGCTTGTGGTATAAACGTATTACTATCCATTTCAATCCTCAAAGAGTGCCCATTAATATCAATTCACTTACGTCACCGAACATTAGGTTACCAATCATTTTTATTGGCTAAAAAAGTTAATACCTGTACTGCTCTCAATGCCAATAGCTATCTATTGGACAAGTGAATACCTTAACTTTTTCATCAGATAGACTGATCGCTTCTGTAAGCACAATGCTATAAAAATGTGCGCAAGATAACATAAAGTTAAATTAATTACCGTTGGGGATTTTCATTTTCCATTGTAACCACTCATCTTCTATTTCTATTTGCAGTTTAAAACTAGAGAAAGCATTGCTTGCTGGTTGTAATTTTTGGTCATCTGGTGTGCTCATATTAATGCCACCCTTAAGCAATGAAGACAGTGATGTTGATTTTAATGCCGCACCTGTAATACCAACGTCTAAGTTGAAACCAGAAGCCGGCCAAAATACGCTATTAGTACGGATTAAATGGGCATATTGAGGATATATGTTAATAATGATTTCAACACCCGATGCGTTGCTATTTAAACGTTTATCGATGACTTCCCCAATTTGTATTTGACGATGATAAACCGGACTTGAAATATCAGTAGAACCGGCATTATTCGCTAATAAAGTGATTGGCAGTCCGGTTTGATGCTGCGCTAATAAGGGTTCATTCGTTTCGCCCTTAAAGCTTGCCATTAAATTGCCTTTACCAGGTGATACATTAATAAATACACCACTGATTAGAGTGTCTAAGTTTTTAGTGCCAGATAATGAAATATTACTGCGCACAATCCAGAATCGACTCCCTTGCTTAGCTATTTTATTAAAATATTGAGGCTCTATATCCAATGTGACAATGACTTTATTGTGCTTGTTAAGTTTAAGCTGATTGACTTCACCGACCACTAAACCTTGAAGTTTTACTTTATTACCCGCTTTTAGATCAAAGGCATCGTCATAGGTAAGCGTTAATTGTTTAGGAGGGTTGGTTGCTTGTTGGAAGCTATCAAATAAACGATATTGGCCAGTGCTCACTTTATTAGCGATCGCTTTTGAAGAAAGCTCAAGTGCTATACCGCCTGCAGCTATAGCTAACAAAGAGTCTGTATTGATATTGATACCGGACAGGCTCGCATCGACCTTAATACCACTAATATTCCAAAATACGGTGCTATCTGAAATTAAATGTTTGAACTGAGGATTAATTTTAAGGCTAGTTTGCATTAAGCTTGAATCATGCAGTGCTAAGGCGCTTACTTCACCGACTTGTAATTTATGATAATAAACCGGAGAGCCGACACTAACAGAAGGTAACTCTTTACTTAATAATGTAACATTAAGTGGCGAAGCAAATGCATTTTTACCAAGCTTAGCTGTCTCTTTAGATGAATATAAATAAAAAGGTTTATTAAAATTATTCTTTGAAGCTTGCTTCTCTGAGGCCTGTTTTTTTAGCACTCGCTGGCTATTATATAAGGTAATACCTCCTTGGATAATATTTTGTATCGGTTTACTCTTTAGCTCAAGCCCAGTTAAAGATGCTTTAAAATCTAGACCACTTGATAAATGAAATTTACTTTGTTGGCTGATCAAATAAGCAAATTTATTTTGTATATTGAGTAACACTTTAATATGTTGGCTGTCTTTGCTCAATTTTAGTGTGCTTATTGTGCCAATTTTTAGGCCTTTATAGGTGACGGGGGCTCCTTCAGTCAAACCATCAGCATTATCAGCGGTCAGTGTGACTGATGTTAACTCGTTGTTTGAATCTTTATGTTGCGCTAATAAAAATTCCGATTGTGGCGTTTCTTGTTGGTACTGTTGACTGTGCGTAAAGCTAATATAATCACCGGTAATAACATTGCCTAGGTTTTCTATTTTAGAAAATGAAAGGGCGGTTTTTTCTACCCAAAATTGTGCGTTTTCGGTCATCATTTCGGCAAATGCAGGGTTAATCGTCGCTTCAGCTAAAAATAATTGACTATTGCTGTCGTAACGAATCTTATCTATTCGGCCAATACCATGCCCTTTAAATAAAATGCCAGCTCTGTTTGGTAAATTATGGGTGTCTTTTAATTTTAATAAAATAGACAAACCTTGTTCGCTATCGTGAATATTATCAAATAACTGATATTGCTTATCAGCTTTCGGTGGCGAAGATGAAGCCGGGCTATTAAAAGTAATGCCTCCCGCAATAAGTGCGGTTAAACTATCTAGTTTAAAATCGATACCTGCACGTGACAGGTTGGCATTTAAACCACTGATATTCCAGAAGCGGCTTTTTTGCTTGACCAGGTGGCTATATTTACTCTCAATGAATATTTGAATATTGATAAATTGTCCTGACTTATCAATGCGAACGCGGGCGACTTCCCCAACCTGTATCTTCTTGTAGAAAATCGGTGTACCCACATTGATTGATGCTGCACTTTTACTTTTAAGGGTTAGTAATAATGCATTATCAGGAATACTAATAGGTTGTTCATCAGTAGCAATAAATTCGTTTTCTGGCTCACCTTCACCGGGCAATAAATTGATATAGCTACCTGAAAATAAAGTATCTAAACCTGATATTGAAGTTAATGAAGCTTTTGGAGAAACTAACCAAAATTGACTTTTCTCTTTCAATAAAAACACCGCATGAGATTCTATTTCTGCAATAACATTAACGCCATCTACTTCGTCAAGCTCTACTTTCTTTACTGTTCCAACAATGACACCTTTATATCGTACCTTCGTTTTATCAACGATAATACTGTCGGCACGCTTAAAGTGAATAGTGACTTGTTCATTTTCATGGGTGATATTTTGAAATAAAATCCAGATGCCTAATAGGGCTGCAATACAAGGTAAAAACCAAATCGGGGAAATTGAACGTGACTTAGCAATAATTGCTTGGTCAGCAGGGTTATTTTGCATTGGTATTAGCATCCCATATTAAACGAGTATCAAAACTCTGCGCGGCAAATAATGTGGTGATAACCACAACGGTAAATGAAGTAGCGGCGATACCTGGGTAAACTGATAAAAAATTTCCTTTATCAAAGACTGCTACCATGATTGATATAACAAATAGGTCGAGTACTGACCAACGTCCTACCCAGTCAACTATTTTGAAAGCAAATAGTTGTTTTTTAGGGGACAGCTGCCATTGAAAATGCACCGCAAGTGAAATGAAAGAAAGTGCAACAATCTTTAATATAGGTACTAGGATAGAGGCAATAAAAACAATAAGGGCAATGCCTATCATACCACTATTAAATAAGCTGATTATACCTGAAAAAATAGTATCAGGATAAAGTGTACTATTTTTTAGTAAATAGGTAATAGGGTATAGGTTGGCTGGAATGATAAAAACTATCGCGGTCAGCAACAAAGCCCACGTTTTTTGTTGGCTATGCTTAATGCGCACTGAGATTGGGCTACCGCAATAAGGGCAATGAGTTGTGTTAGCTGAAATTAAAGAGTCCATGGTGCAGACCTTACATAACTGCCTACCCTGTTGCATGGCGCTGATACCGGGTTCTAGTAGATCACTCATTACGCAAATATTCCCAATATTTTGTATTACTGTATTCACAGAGCATAGACATGTTTAGTATCAGTAACGCCACAAAAAAATACAGCCCACTATTAAAATAGACATCTGCATAACTAATTAATTTAAATACCGCGACCATAAAGCTAACTAGATACACCTCTAACATTGACCAATGGAATAGAACACTTGTTAACTTAAGTACTGGGTTTAATAATGAAGGGCGTTTGTTGAATACGACGCAGCCGCTACTAAAAGTAATACATAAAGTTAACAATACTGGTGCAACCACCGCACAAAATAACACCACAAAAGAGACGATAGGGGCAATATCAATCATCATAATTGCGCCCTGTAATAGATTAGCTTCTTCCGTAATACCTAATAAATGAATAGATATTAGGGGAGATGAAAAGGCTGGAATACAGATCAATAACGCTGTTATTGATAAGGCAAACAACTTATTCGCATTGACAGCTTTGTTTTTGTACAGAATACGCTCGCAGCGTGGGCATTTTGCAACATAGCCTGCCGCTAAAGTTGGTTTTTGTGATACTAAGTCACAGTGACTGCAAATAATTGTCTGCATTGTTTATTATCAATAATTTAACATTCACGGAGAATAGCAAACTAATTTTAAGATGACAAAAGTTGCATTCTATTACAAATAGTTTTACTGTATATAAAACCATGTTTAATTAGTTATTAAAAGAGGCCACCGTGGCAGTCATCATTAAATACATAGTAGAAAGAAAAGGTGTTGAAAAAATGACCTTTACCAGTAAAAAAGAAGCCGATGCATACGATAAAATGCTAGATAGCGCTGATCAAATTGCATTGTTCTTAAGCCAGAGTCCAGTTTCATTGGATGATCAGCAACTGGAAGAGTTAGGGTTATATGTAGCAAGTAATAAAGATGTATTGCAAAACCTATTCAAGGGGCAGTTGTTTGACCAAGAGACGATTGACAAAGCCGACGCATAAAAACAGATAGAATTTAAGGGAGTATTGATAAATTAACCTTCAATACCTTTTATTGTGCTCCTTAATACTCTAAAATACTTTCCTCAATTTTAACAAATACAAATGCTTTTTGGTTGGAAGCATCACTGTGAGGAATTAGCATGCCAATTATTACTCTTCCCGATGGAAATCAACGTCAATTTGACACTACTACTTCAATTATGGATATCGCAGCAGATATCGGCCCCGGTTTAGCGAAAGCTTGTATTGCAGGTCGCGTTAACGGACAACTTGTTGATGCTTGTGACCCTATTGAACACGATGCAGAAGTTTCAATCATCACCAATAAAGATGATGAAGGTTTAGAAATATTACGTCACTCTTGTGCTCATTTGTTAGGCCATGCAATTAAACAATTGTATCCACAAGCAAAAATGGCAATAGGACCAACCATTGATAATGGTTTTTACTATGATATTGATCTTGATGTAACCATTAATGATGAAGAGTTAGCTAAAATTGAAAAACGCATGCAACAGTTAGTTAAAACTAACTATCAAGTTGTTAAAAAGAAAGTCAGCGTTGATGAAGCTATTGCTGTATTCACTGAACGTAATGAACCATACAAATTAGAAATTCTTGAAGGTATTGATAAAGAAGATCGTCCTGGTTTATATCATCATGAAGAATATATCGATATGTGTCGTGGTCCTCACGTACCGATGATGAAATTTAGCCAATGGTTTAAATTGATGAAAGTATCAGGCGCATATTGGCGTGCTGACTCTGATAATAAAATGCTACAGCGTATCTACGGTACAGCTTGGGCAGACAAAAAACAGTTAAATGCTTATTTAAAACGTCTTGAAGAGGCTGCTAAACGTGACCACCGTAAAATTGGTAAGCAGTTAGATCTTTATCATATGCAAGAAGAAGCGCCAGGAATGGTGTTCTGGCATCCAAATGGTTGGACTATCTTCCGCGAGCTTGAAAGTTACATTCGCGAACAGACCGTAGCTTTTGGTTACCAAGAAGTAAAAGCACCACAGATTCTAGATCGTTCTTTATGGGAAAAATCGGGTCATTGGGATAAATATAAAGATGGCATGTTCTGTACTTGTAGTGAAAACAGAGATTATGCAATCAAGCCAATGAACTGTCCTGGTCACGTACAAATCTTTAATCAAGGTTTAAAATCGTACCGAGATCTACCATTACGTTTATCTGAGTTTGGCTCATGTCACCGTAACGAGCCATCAGGTTCTTTGCATGGTTTAATGCGCGTACGTGGCTTTACACAAGATGATGCGCATATATTCTGTACAGAAGCTCAAATTCTTGAAGAAGTATCTGCTTGTATCAATATGGTATTCGAATGTTATAAAACATTTGGCTTTGAAGATATTGTGGTTAAATTATCTACTCGTCCTGAAAAACGTGTTGGTGATGATGCTACATGGGATAAATCTGAAGCGGCTTTAGCAAATGCATTAGATGAAAACGGTGTTAAGTTTGAGTACTTGCCAGGAGAAGGTGCTTTCTATGGTCCAAAAATAGAATTTACCTTGTATGATTGTTTAGGTCGTGCATGGCAATGTGGTACAATACAGTTAGATTTTTCAATGCCGGGTCGTTTAGACGCAACTTATGTTGGTGAAGATAACGAACGACATACACCAGTGATGATTCACCGTGCAATCCTTGGTTCTTTAGAGCGTTTCATTGGTATCTTAACTGAAGAGTATGCAGGTATTTACCCAACTTGGTTATCACCTCAACAGGTGGTTGTGATGAATATTACGGACAAACAGTCTGATTTTGTCACGGAAGTAGTAAATAAATTGAAAAAATCGGGTGTTAGAGCCATTTCGGACTTGAGAAATGAGAAAATAGGCTTTAAAATCCGCGAGCATACATTAAAGCGCGTTCCTTACTTATTAGTTGTGGGTGACCAAGAGGTCGAAGCAAATGAAGTTGCAGTAAGAACACGTAAGGGTGATGACCTTGGTAAAATGCAGGTTAATGATTTTGTTGACCATGTAAAACAAGAAATCATCGCACGATCATAAATCACTTGGAGGAATTTGTTATAAAAGGTGCAAAAAAAGCCCCGCAAACGGGCAATAAACATCGTTTAAACGATGAAATAACTGGTACTGAAGTACGTCTTTCTGATTCAGAAGGTAAGCCGGTAGGTATTGTTTCTTTAGAAGAAGCAAAAAACATGGCATTTGACGCAGATTTGGATCTAGTAGAAATTAGCCCAAATGCTGAGCCGCCAGTTTGTCGCATCATGAACTATGGCAAATTTCTCTTTGAAAAGAGTAAATCCGTTAAAGAACAACGGAAGAATCAGAAACAGGTTCAGTTGAAGGAAATAAAATTCCGTCCTGGGACTGATGATGGCGATTATCAGGTAAAACTACGCAGCCTGATACGCTTTCTTGAAGAGGGTAACAAAGCCAAAGTAACGCTACGTTTTCGTGGTCGTGAAATGGCGCATCAATCACTTGGAATGGAATTACTAAATCGCGTTAAAAACGATTTAGCTGAAATCTCAACTGTCGAATCCTTCCCTAAGCTGGAAGGTCGTCAAATGGTGATGGTACTTGGCCCTAAACGTGCTAGCTAAGGCATAAAGTAGTATTGATGTGCGAATGTGAGAATATTCGCACTATTTACTCGCCTTACTGGTTTAATTTAATATTTTAACAATGCGGAGTTCGCAATGCCTAAAATGAAATCTAACAAAGGTGCTGCAAAGCGCTTTAAAAAGACTGCTTCTGGTGGTTTTAAACGTAAGCAATCTCACTTACGTCATATCCTTACTAAGAAATCTACTAAACGTAAACGCCATCTACGTGCTCAAAGCATGGTAGCTAAAGTAGACGTACCTAGTATTAACAGAATGTTACCATTCGCTTAAGTAAGGAATATATAAAATGCCAAGAGTAAAACGCGGTGTACAAGCTCGTGCACGCCATAAAAAAGTCTTAAAACAAGCTAAAGGTTATTACGGAGCTCGTTCACGTGTTTATCGCGTAGCAGTTCAAGCAGTAACTAAAGCTGGTCAATACGCTTACCGCGACCGTCGTCAACGTAAACGTCAGTTCCGTCAACTATGGATTGCACGTATTAACGCTGCATCTCGTATTAGCGGATTATCTTACAGCCGTTTCATCAATGGTCTTAAAAAGGCTTCTGTTGAAATCGATCGTAAGATCCTAGCTGACATCGCTGTATTTGATAAAGCAACATTTGCTCATTTAGTAGAAGTTGCAAAAAAAGCGCTAGCTTAATCATTATTGATTAACAGAATTGAAGAAGGAGGCATTTGTCTCCTTTTTTTTGATCTAAAATTCCTCTCCATCTTTCTCTACTTTGATTACATTATCTAAACCTTACCTTGCTGGCAGATATGACTTTTACTTCAGTAACAACCTCAAGCTTTTATCTATGAGATTTATCTTCAATATTTGTAACGTAATGCCTTTTTCTTTGCACAATTTATAACCTACAAGAGATGCACTTTAACCAGTAAGACTGATCGGTTATTTAATGCAATTGCTATAAATGTCAGTATCAATAAGGTTGTCATATAACTGTCACATAAGAGCAATATAATCGTCCACATCAATTATGTTGGAGATAGTAAATGGAACGTGATTTAGCGACCATGCTGCAAGCGAATAAAAAGCGAGTGGTTAAGGATAAGTTGGTTAAATATGGTGTAACAGGAGGCGGCACATTGGTGCTTGTCGCATTGTTATTAATTTTTGGGTATTTATTGTATGTCGTATTACCTATTTTTGCACCCGTGAGTATCGAACAAACACAATCCTTTCAACGTCAAGATTCAACAAAAATTTATGCATTGGGTCTGGATGAGCAAAATGAAGTTAGCTACCAGCTTGATGAACAAGGTTTATTAAGCTTTTATTCATTGAGGAAAAATGATTTAGGCGAAAACTTACTACAGTACCAAGCCTTAACTAATACTCAGCATATTGCTAAAACAATGGCGTCTACGGGTATTTATGCAATCAGTAATGATCGAGGTGAAGTGAAGATTGTTAAACCAAGTTTTGTGACATCTTATCCCAAAGATAAACGCTTAATTACGCCTGAAGTTAGTTTCCCTCTTGGTGAAGATAATTTTATTGTTTCTGAAGGTAAGCAAGCATTAACGCATTTAGCTTTTGAGATAAATCCTGAATATGCCGGTTTAGCTGCAGTACAAGGTAATGGCGAAGGGTTGTTTCTACTATTAACCGCTGAAGAAAATATGATGACCGATGAAACGGTTTGGGAGCAATCGTTATTTAAATTACCTTCATTTCCTCAACAAGTAGATCAATTACTATTAACACCTAATCTGAGCAAATTATTTGTACGTAGTGGTAATGATTTGTTGGTTTACGATGTTTCCGAAACTAACAATATACATATTACTACGGCACTTAAAATCAATGCAAAAGGCAGTAACGTTAGTCATATGGCTTTACTAACCGGAGCTAGTTCATTGTTAGTCGCTAATGATAATGGTGTGATCAGCCAGTGGTTTGAAGTGTTAAGTGATAATAAACGTGAATTTACTTTCATTCGCGATTTTAAATCATCATCAGCGGTGACGAGTATTGTTCCTGAGTTTTTCCGTAAAGGTTTTTTAACCACGACAGCTTCCGGTGACTTATCTATTTTTCATACCACAGGCGAAACTGAGTTATTAACTGAGTCTATTACTGATGCAGGTAACTTAATCGTAGCTATCTCTCCGCGTGCGAATGCAATCCTCAGCGCAGATAGCAAGTCTATTACACTTTATCATGTTGAAAATGAACATCCTGAGATCACTTGGTCTGCATTATGGCAAGAAGTTTGGTATGAGGGATATCCTGAACCGCAATATGTGTGGCAGTCGACATCTGCAAGTGATGACTTTGAAGCAAAAATGAGTTTAGTACCGATTTCATTTGGTACCATCAAAGCAGCATTCTATGCCATGTTATTTGCTGTGCCCATTGGTATTTCAGCGGCTATTTACACTGCTTACTTTATGGCGCCAAGCATTAGAACTTATATCAAACCTACCGTAGAAATCATGGAAGCATTACCTACGGTTATTTTAGGGTTTTTAGCAGGCCTATGGTTAGCACCTATTGTTGAAAGCCAATTACCTGGGATCGTATTATTATTAATTACCTTACCTGCTAGCGTGTTAGTAGCAGCCCTGATTTGGTCGAATTTACCCAAGTCATTAAGCGATAAAATCAGCGAAGGTGTGTTACCGCTGGTCCTATTACCTATTTTGGTGGCTGCGGGTTATTTATCTATGTCCTTTAGCGATACGCTTGAATTATGGTTATTCAATGGTGATACGCGTATGTATTTGACCAATGAATTAGGCATTAATTTTGACCAACGTAACTCGCTTATTGTTGGTATTGCGATGGGGTTTGCAGTTATCCCAACCATTTTTTCGATTGCTGAGGATGCTATTTTTAGTGTACCAAAGAGTTTAACCATGGGGTCATTGGCGTTAGGAGCAACACGTTGGCAGACTCTTTCTAAAGTGGTTATTTTAACCGCTAGCCCAGGTATTTTTTCTGCGGTGATGATGGGTATGGGACGCGCAGTGGGTGAAACTATGATCGTACTAATGGCGACGGGTAATACCCCGATTATGGATTGGAACATCTTTGAAGGTATGCGTTCTTTATCAGCGAATATTGCTGTTGAAATGCCTGAATCTGAAGTGGGTAGTTCACATTACCGCGTCCTATTCCTAGCCGCATTTGTATTGTTCATCTTCACCTTCTTTTTCAACACCATTGCTGAGTTTGTTCGTCAGCGTTTGCGTGAAAAATATTCAAGCCTATAAATAGGAGTTAGTTATTATGGGTAAGTGGTTTAAATCAGGCACACCGTGGATTTGGATGACCGGTGGCGCTGTAAGTTTGAGTTTGATTGCAGTAATAGGGTTGTTCTTATTAATCGGATGGAGAGGATTAAGTTTCTTTTGGCCTGCTACTGTGTATGAGTTTGATATGCAAAATGAGCAAGGTCAAAAATCAGTATTAATAGGTGAAATATACGACACTGAAAGTGTACTAAAGCAACAGTTACTTGATGCAGGGGTGATCGGTCTTGAGAACGAAGGCGATTCTTTGCAACGCTTTTTGATTAAAATAGGTAACCGTGAGTATGTTGATTTGGATTTCCAATGGATATTGGAAACTATTATTAAAGATAAAAAAATTGCCAACGATATTGTTGTGTTTGAAAGAACCAAAAACGGTAATTTTTATGGATACCTTGATGCTATTAATGAGGGCGAGCAGAAGTTAAATATTGAAAAAAGTGGCTTGGTTGATGAGCTAAATAAGCGCATTGAACGTGCGCTTGAGTTTCGAAACAAAGAACATGCGTTGCTGACTGGTGATATCGGGCGTATCAACTACGACTTAGATCGAATTCGCTTAAATAAACGTAAATTAGAGCTTGATGGTAGTCTAACACCACAAAAGATTGCTGAATTTGCTGCTCAAAGTGATAGCTTACGCGCCGAGTACTTAGCATTAGAAAATGAGTTATTTGATTACCGAGATCAAGCTAAACGCGATAGTGTGGTAGTGAAAGATATGACTGGGCGTTTAGTAACGATGCCGTTATCTTATATCTTAGATTTCTATCAACCTAATGACATGAGCTTTATGCAGAAAGTAGGGCATTGGTTCCATCAGGTTTATAAGTTTGTAAGTAGCGACCCGCGTGAAGCTAATACAGAAGGTGGTGTTTTCCCTGCTATTTTTGGTACCGTATTCATGGTGATGTTAATGGCTGTGATCGTTACCCCATTTGGTGTGGTTGCTGCTATTTATCTGCATGAATATGCCGGCAAAAATAATATTACTAAATTTATTCGTATTGCTGTGATTAACTTAGCGGGGGTTCCGTCAATTGTTTACGGTGTATTTGGTTTAGGATTCTTTGTGTATATCTTAGGTGGCAGTATTGACCAACTACTTTACCCAGAAGCATTACCAACACCTACTTTTGGTTCTCCTGGTGTATTATGGTCAGCGTTAACTTTGGCTATTTTGACCTTACCCGTGGTAATTGTGTCAACTGAGGAAGGGCTAAGCCGCATCCCAAGTACACTACGCGAAGGTTCATTAGCATTAGGCGCAACCAAGTCGGAAACGTTATGGCGTATTGTTATTCCAATGGCGAGCCCTGCTATTATGACAGGACTGATCTTAGCCGTTGCCCGCGCCGCGGGTGAAGTAGCTCCTTTAATGTTGGTTGGTGTGGTGAAGATAGCGCCCACGTTACCTGTAGATGGCAATTTCCCATTCTTACACTTGGATAGAAAGTTCATGCACCTTGGTTTTCACATCTATGATGTTGGTTTCCAAAGTCCCAATGTAGAAGCAGCAAGACCACTGGTGTATGCCACTTCATTCTTATTAGTGACTGTGATTATTGGCTTAAATTTAGCGGCCATTTCAATCCGTAATAATTTACGTGAAAAATACCGCTCATTAGAGCATTAAAAATAACAATACAATACGCAGCCAGCGTTGATAAGAGTCGCGCATGGCTGCACATGATCAATGACACATTTTAAAAACAGACACAGTCTTGTGTGTGAATAAAGATTAGGAAAGACAATGATTGATTTATCAAATTTAAATGTAAAAGGTAATGATTTAAGTGCTTTAACCGCTGAAAATACAGCATTGGAGATTAAAAACTTAGATCTGTTTTACGGTGACAAACAAGCGTTACATAATGTATCGATGAAAATACCAAAGGGTAAAGTCACCGCATTTATCGGACCATCGGGTTGTGGTAAATCAACGTTATTACGTTGTATTAATCGCATGAATGACCTCGTAGAGATTTGTCGTGTAGACGGTAATATAGAGTTACAAGGCATCAATATTTATGATAAATCGGTAGATGTTGCATCTTTACGTCGTCGTATAGGCATGGTATTTCAGCGTCCTAATCCTTTTCCAAAGTCAATTTATGAGAATGTGGTATATGGCTTACGATTACAGGGGATAAACGATCGTCGTACACTGGATGAAGCCTGTGAAACATCACTGCGTGGTGCCGCTTTATGGAATGAAGTGAAAGATAGGCTACACGATAATGCCTTTGGTCTTTCTGGTGGGCAACAGCAACGTTTAGTGATTGCTCGTGCTATCGCAATTGGACCAGAGGTGTTGTTATTAGACGAGCCTACCTCTGCCCTAGACCCTATCTCTACACTAACGATTGAAGAACTGATTACTGAGCTTAAGAAAAAATTTACCGTGGTGATTGTGACACATAACATGCAACAGGCGGCGCGTGTCTCGGATCAAACCGCCTTTATGTACATGGGTAAATTGATTGAATACTCAGATACGAATACATTGTTTACTTCACCAAAACAAAAACAGACAGAAGATTACATCACCGGTCGTTACGGTTAGATAAGGAAATAAAATGGAAAACTTAAACTTAAACCGTCATATTTCAGGACAATTTAATAGTGAACTGGAAAGTGTGCGTAACCAAGTTATGCAGATGGGTGGACTCATTGAACAACAGTTAGGCGATGCTTTATCAGCAATGGCGGATAATGATTTAGAGCTAGCGCGTAAAGTAATAGTTAAAGATAATGAAGTGAATCAATTTGAAACCAAAGTGGATCAAGATTGTTCACGAATCATTGCTAAGCGCCAGCCAGCCGCCAGTGATTTACGCTTAATACTAACTATTATGAAAACGATAACTGAGCTTGAAAGAGTCGGGGACAGTGTTGTTGCGATTGCTAAAATGGTCATTGAGAATCACGGTAAAAAAGTGCCTTCATTAATTGGGCTAGAGAACATGGGGCAGATTGTATTAAAAATGTTACATAATGCGTTAGATGCTTTTACTCGTTTAGATATTAATACTGCTATTGCCGTGCATAATGAAGACAAAAAAGTAAATCGTCAGTACGAGAGTATCCTACGTGAACTGATGACTTTTATGATGGAAGATCCGCGTTCTGTACCCTTTGTATTAAATGTATTAGCCTCTGCACGTGCTATCGAACGTATTGGTGATAGATGCCAAAATATCTGTGAGCAAATCGTGTACTTAGTAAAAGGGATTGACGTTCGACACGCAACAGAAGAAGAGATCAATTCATTGATTGAGTAAAGCTCAACAGATTATCCTACAAGCGTTGCTATTTATAAAAGCGAAGTTGAATGTATTCAGCTTCGCTTTTATATTTCTGCTGCTTTTAAAATCGAGAAACCTTTTCAGCCCATGTGGCATCAGGTATACTGCGCGTTTTATTTACTGGAACCGTTACATGAAAGTTGCTGATTTTTCTTTTCACCTTCCTGAAGAATTGATTGCGCGTTACCCAACGCCGGAGCGTACCCATAGTCGCTTACTTTCATTACAGGCAAACGCGGGCGAATTAAGCCATTTAAACTTTACTGATATTATTGATTTAGTGAATGCTAATGATTTACTTATCTTTAACGATACACGGGTTATTCCAGCGCGTTTATTTGGTAGTAAGGAAACGGGCGGTAAAATTGAGGTGCTAGTGGAGCGGGTATTAGATGAGAAGTCTTTTCTAGCCCATGTTCGTAGCTCAAAATCACCTAAACCAGGTTGTCAGTTATTATTAGAAAATGACGTTAAGGCTGAAATGGTGCAGCGTCAAGGTCCATTATTTGAAATTAAAGTGGACAGCAATGAGACGGTATTACAAATTTTAGAGCGTATTGGCCATATGCCTTTACCCCCTTACATCGATAGACCCGATGAAGATGCCGATAAAGAACGCTACCAAACGGTATATAATAAAAATCCCGGCGCTGTTGCTGCGCCAACTGCGGGATTGCACTTTGATCAAGCCATTTTAGATAAGTTAACGGCAAAAGGAACCGATTTCGCCTTTGTTACCTTGCATGTGGGGGCTGGGACTTTTCAGCCAGTTAAAGTTGATAATATACTCGATCATCAAATGCACAGCGAGTATGCAGAGGTATCGCAACAAGTTGTGGATAAAATTAATGCCACTAAAGCGGCGGGTGGCAGAGTGATTGCGGTTGGCACAACGTCGGTACGTTCCGTGGAAAGTGCTGCTAGTGTTACCTTAGCAAAAGGGCTGGCGCTTGCTCCTTTCTTTTCTGAAACCAGTATCTTTATCTATCCGGGTTATCAGTTCCAGGTAGTTGATGCCATGATCACTAATTTTCACTTATCGGAATCAACTTTATTAATGTTGGTCAGTGCTTTCTGTGGCAAAGAAAATATAGATAAAGCTTATCAAACTGCGATTGAAAACAAATACCGTTTCTTTAGTTATGGCGATGCAATGTTTTTAACTAAAAAACTAACTAAAAATTAACTAAAAACTAATTAATAAAGCCTTAAAAAGAGCTTTTTAAGCTATTAATCTAAAAAAGTAAGACATTAAAACTCAAATCAATGACTTAGATCAAAGGTCATGATTCAGTTCGTTTTAATAATTGTTCAATCAAAAATCAGACTGTTTCTCTGATAAGGAAAACCATGAAATATGAATTAATAACAACCGATGGTCGCGCTCGTCGTGGCCGTTTAACTTTTGAACGCGGTACTGTGGAAACACCTGCGTTTATGCCTGTTGGCACCTACGGTACGGTAAAAGGCATGACGCCTGAAGAAGTACATGAAACAGGCGCAGAAATATTGTTAGGCAACACATTCCACCTTTGGTTACGCCCAGGACAAGAAGTGATCCGTCAACACGGTGATTTACACGACTTTATGAATTGGAGTGGACCAATACTAACTGACTCAGGTGGTTTCCAAGTATTCAGCTTGGGTAAAATGCGTAAAATCAAAGAAGAAGGTGTTTACTTTAGAAGCCCTGTTAATGGTGACCAAGTATTTTTATCTCCGGAAGTTTCCATGGATATCCAGTATGACCTAGGTTCAGATATCGTCATGATCTTCGATGAATGTACTGCGTATCCTGCAACAGAACAAGAAGCAGACGTGTCAATGAAGCTTTCTTTACGTTGGGCTGAACGTAGTCGTCAACGTTTTGATGAGTTACAAAACCCCAATGCATTGTTTGGTATTATCCAAGGTGGCTGTTTTGAGCACTTACGTGATGTGTCGTTAGATGGTTTAACTAAGATTGGCTTTGATGGTTATGCTATCGGCGGGCTAGCAGTCGGCGAGCCAAAAGATGATATGCACCGTATTTTAGAATACATTGCACCTAAGATCCCAGAAGATAAACCGCGTTATTTAATGGGCGTGGGTAAACCTGAGGATCTTGTAGAAGGTGTACGTCGTGGTGTTGATATGTTTGACTGTGTAATGCCAACAAGAAATGCACGTAACGGTCACTTATTTACTACCGATGGTGTGATTAAAATTCGTAACGCAAAACACCGTGAAGATACTAGCCCACTAGATGCCGAGTGTGATTGTTACACTTGTAAAAACTATACGCGCGCTTATTTATATCATCTTGACAAGTGTGGAGAAATACTTGGAGCTCGTTTAAATACGATCCATAACTTACGTTATTACCAACGTTTGATGAAAGGTTTGCGTGATGCCATTTCAGCAGGTACATTAGACGAGTTTGTTGATATATTTTATAAGCGAATTGGAAAAGAAAAACCAGTTCTAAATAATTGATAACACAATACAATTACCATACTATTACATAGTTTAATTTTTATACAATAAAGGATATAACATGAGTTTATTTATCTCTCAAGCACATGCAGCAGCGGAAGGTTCGGCAGAAGGCGGCGGCATGCAAATGATTTTTATGTTAGTTGTTTTTGCAGCTATCTTCTACTTTATGATCTACCGCCCTCAAGCGCGTCGCACTAAAGAGCATAAAAACCTGATGGAAAGCATCAGCAAAAACGATGAAATACTAACATCTGGTGGCCTAATTGGTCGTGTTGTTAAAATCAGTGCTGAAAGTGAATACGTTCAAATAGAGTTAAATGAAAATAACACTATCGTAATCAAAAGAGATTTCATTTCAGCGGTACTGCCTAAAGGTACGCTTAAATCAATCTAAATAAGAAGGGCAGGTTATCCTGCCTTTTTTGTTCTCTTTACCTTTAGCATCAAATAAAGGACATTATTGTGTTAAACAAATACCCTCTTTGGAAATATTTACTACTTGGGTTTATCGTTTTATTTACTCTCGTTTATGCTGCACCCAATCTCTATGCAGAAGACCCTGCTGTACAAGTTTCTGCAACACGTGGTGCTAAAGTTGAACTATCTACTTTAGACAAAGTTCAAGATATTTTAAAACAAGTTAATATCTCACCTAAATCAACCGCATTAGAAAATGGTCAAATCTTAGTGCGTCTTTCTTCTAGTGAAGATCAATTAATTGCTCGTGAAACTATCAGCGCACAAATAGGCGATGGTTTTGTGACAGCATTAAATTTAGCCCCATCGACACCTGCTTGGTTAGAAGCGATTGGTGGTGGTCCTTTAAAACTCGGTCTTGACTTACGTGGCGGTGTACATTTCTTAATGGAAGTGGACATGGATGAAGCGATTAGTAAAGAACAAGATCAAATGGTACAAGACTTACGTGCTGAATTACGTGAGCAAAAAATACGTTTTCGTGGTATCGAAAAAGCATCTACTGAAACCGGCGTAATATTGCGTTTTACATCGCAAAAGATTTTAGATAGTGCAATTGATTACTTAAAACCGATCAACCCAGGTTTTGTGTTTAGCGAAAAAGAAAATAACGGTGCTTTCTACTTAACGATTAGCATGACAGAACAAAAATTAAAGTCTGCAAAAGAAGATGCATTGCAACAGAATCTAAGCATTTTACGTAACCGTGTTAATGAGTTAGGGGTTGCAGAGCCGCTTGTTCAGCGTCAAGGTGTAGACCGCATTGTGGTTGAATTGCCGGGTATTCAAGATACGGCGCGTGCCAAAGAAATACTAGGTGCAACGGCAACGCTAGAATTCCATCCTGTTGATTCTGATACTGATTTATCGGATGCTTTGGCGGGTCGAATTCCAGCTTCTTCAGTTTTATATAAAGAACGCGATGGCAACCCTGTTGTTATCAAGAAAAAAATTATCTTAACGGGTAATCACATTGTTGATGCTCAATCGAGTGCTGATGAATATGGACGTGCACAGGTAAATATTTCTTTAGACTCTAAAGGTGGCAGTAAAATGTCACGTTTTACTAAAGATAATATCGGTAAGCCGATGGCCACTTTATTTATTGAATATTTACCAACGGGTAAAAAGAAAGCCAATGGCAAATCAGAAACTAAAAAACGCATAGAAGTCGCTAACGTAGCCACTATTCAAGCGCAATTAGGGCGTAGTTTCCGTATCACTGGTTTAGATAATACTGCTGAAGCGCATAACTTAGCGTTGTTATTACGTGCAGGTGCATTAACCGCACCGATTCAAATCGTAGAAGAACGTACGATTGGTCCAAGCCTAGGTCAGCAAAATATCGATAATGGCATGAAAGCAATGATCTATGGGTTGTTAGCCGTGGTTATCTTTATGTTTATTTACTACCGTAAATTTGGTGCGGTTGCAAATACTGCATTGATACTTAATCTTGTGATGATTGTTGGTTTGATGTCGATGATCCCAGGGGCAACATTAACCTTGCCGGGTATTGCAGGTATTGTATTAACCATTGGTATGGCTGTTGATGCTAATGTACTTATTTTTGAACGTATTCGTGAAGAGTTACATGCTGGTAAGTCGGTTCAACGTGCTATTAATGAAGGTTATGCTAATGCATTCTCTACCATTGCGGATGCGAATATTACGACCTTTATTACCGCCGTTATTCTGTTTGCTGTAGGTACTGGCTCAATCAAAGGTTTTGCTGTGACACTGGCAATCGGTATCTTAACTTCAATGTTTACTTCTATCTTCGGTACCCGTGCAATTGTTAATGCACTATGGGGTGGCCGCAATGATATTAAAAAACTTTCAATCTAAGCAGGGTCAACTATGTTGGAATTAATTAAATCGAAGCAAACCATTCGCTTCATGAAATATGCAAAGCCTGCAACTTGGTTATCCATTTTATTAGTGGTTATCTCGGTAGGGTCATTAAGTATAAATTGGATAAATTGGGGATTAGATTTCACCGGTGGTACATTAATTGAGGTTGGCTTTCAACAACCTGCTAATTTAGAGGATGTACGTTTAACCTTAAGTGAAGCTGATTTTCCGGATGCTGTTGTACAGCATTTTGGTAGCAGCCATGAAGTGATGGTTCGTTTAGCACCACGTGAAGGTGTTAAAGGACAAGTGATCGGTAATCAAGTGCTAAACGCACTAACAGCTGGTGATTTCGGTGATGTGGATATGCGTCGTATAGAGTTCGTTGGGCCAAATGTGGGTGATGAGCTGGCTGAGAATGGTGGTATTGCTATCATCATCGCACTTATCTGTATCATGTTATATGTGAGCATGCGTTTTGAATGGCGATTAGCGATGGGCTCTGTATTAGCCTTGGGACACGATATCATCATCACGTTAGGTGTTTTCTCGTTATTCCAAATTGAATTTGATCTAACAGTGTTAGCGGCTTTATTAGCTGTAATAGGTTACTCACTCAATGATACGATCGTAGTATTTGACCGTATTCGTGAAAACTTCAGACTCATTGCAACAGCAACACCTGAAGAGATCGTTGACCAATCTTTAACACAAACATTAAGCAGAACAATCATTACATCAAGTACCACTATTTTTGTATTAATTTCTTTGTTTGTTGTCGGTGGGGCGCTCATTCACGGATTTGCAACTGCGTTGTTAATTGGTATCTTTGTTGGTACTTATTCTTCAATTTATGTGGCCAGTGCGTTAGCGATTAACCTTGGTATATCGCGTGAACACATGATCCCTGAAGTGATTGAAAAAGAAGGCGCTGATCAAGACGCTTTGATGTAATTGATTTTATAGCCCGTTTACATCAATTTAAAAAAGCACTGCAGCGCAGTGCTTTTTTGTATCCGTTAACTTGCTTTATATTATGGGTTTATTGCATCGGGTTTATATAATAGGTTTTAAAAAAGATATGACTAACTAAAGTTATTATCAATAAAGTGCCGAGCAATAAAGGGCTACATAATAAAAGATAAAGTGCGTGAATATGGTGATAGCCTATTGCCTATCTGTAACAAATTTAAGTCATCAGCCACTCTTTTATTGTAAATATATTGTCATCAATACGCCTTATTCCGTGAAAAATAGTGATTATTTATTGAATATAATGGGTAAAACTTTACATTATCAATGATATGGTACACTCTTGAAAATCTTGTTTATAAGGGTTCAACGATGCGATTATCTTTTAATAAATGGGCTATTGTCCTGTCTTTTGCCACATTGACTGCGTGTTCAAACAATCAACATGAAAGTAAAAGTTATACTTTAGAAGCTACCGGTAACGGTAATTCAGTCTTTCCTCTCGCGACTCCGCTACAAATAACATACCAAGATGAAGTCAAATTATTACGTATTAATCAATTAATTGCCGACAAAGATAAAGTCGATGATAAGCAACGTGCTGCTTTATTGTATGAGCGCGGATTAATTTACGATCGAATGGGACTTAATGCGCACAGTCGTTATGATTTCACTCAATCGATTCAGATTGATCCAACCTTTGCTCAATCCTATAACTCATTAGGTGTTTACCTATTAATGGGTGAAGCCTATGACGAAGCTTTCGACGCGTTCGATTCAGCGATTGAACTGTCCGATAAAATGCAATACAGCTACCTTCACCGTGCTATAGGTTTATCACTAGTGAATCGTTATGATGGTGCGCAGAAAGATATAGAGCATTTTTACGAGCTTGATAAAAGTGACCCTTATCGTTCATTGTGGCGTTATATTATTAATGCGCACGTGGATCAAAAGCTAGCGGAAGGGCAATTGAAGGAAGTACAACCGGAAGAAGAAGATAAGCGCTTTGCATGGGCGATTATTGATGTTATCAACGGCGATTTATCTGAAAAAGACTTTTTTGACAATATCGCAAATGGTGTAGAAACAAATGATGAGTTAGCACAGCGTTTATGTGAAGCTTATTATTACTTAGCACATTGGCATATGAATAATAATCACCTTAACAAAGGCATTTATTATTTAAAATTAAGCGTTGCAACCAATGTTAAAGATTTTATTGAGTATAAATATGGTTTGATTGACTTAAGCCACATTCAAGAAAAACTACAGGCACAAGCGTTAAAAGCCATTGCTGTACAGCAGAATAATTCTGAGCAACCTTTATAGTCTGCTTTGAAGATTTAAAAAATCAGCTAGAGCATTGAAAAATATTAGATTATTGCCAATTATCTAGCTGAATAACTTTCTACTTATTTTTCTAATTAAGCTTTCTAATTCACTCATCAAGCAACTTTAGTTAATACTAGTTAAAGTTGCTTGAATACAGCTAATTCAGATACTTATTGTTACAGCTAATATAGTTTCTATCGACCTAAAGTATCTTTGAAATGTTGGTAATTAAACTCGTTTAACAGATCGATACGACCATCAACTCTTTGAAAATAAATACTTGGCATTTTTAAACCATTAAACCAGTTTAGTTTGACCATGGTATAACCCGCACTGTCTTCAATATGTAGCTTTTGACCTATTTTTAAGGGTTGTTCAAACTGTGTTTCACAAAACTGATCACCCGCCAAACAAGAGCATGAACCAATCACATAATTGTATGTAGCACCTTGTGTTGCTTCTTTAATCGACGCAGGTTCGTTATAAATTAGTGTATCTAAACGATGCGCTTCGGTAGCACTATCAACGATGGCAGTTTTCTTGTCATTTTCAACAATATCAATCACACTCACCACTAAATCTGCAGTACGCGTAATAATGGCTTCACCTGGTTCAAGATAAACTTGTAAATCATGTTTTTTAGCGAAGTTTTTTAGCGCTAATCCTAGTTTTTCAATGGGGTAACCCGGGTAAGTAAAGAATATACCGCCGCCTAAACTAAGCCATGAAAGCTTATCTAAGTAAGTTGAAAATGTGCTTGAGATATGGTCAAGGACAGCAATAAAGGCATCAGCATCTTTATTTTCGCAGTTCATATGAAACATAAACCCATCAACTTTATCGAGTACATCTACACTTAAAAGCTGTTGTTTAACACCCAGACGAGAATAAGGGCGTGCTGGGTTGGCTAAATCTTGTCCTGCAACACTCATTTCGGGGTTGATACGTAAACCAAGCGATGCATTGTCTTTACAAGCTGTGTAATGCGCTTCAAGTTGTGATAACGAATTAAAAATGATCTTATCTGCAAGGGGTTTAACAGCTTCTATATCTGCAGCTGAATAACCCACGCTGTAGGCGTGCGTTTCACCACCAAAGGTTTCATGGCCTAACTTTACTTCGTAGGGGCCAGAACTAGTTGTTCCGTCTAAATAAGGTTTAATAGTATCGAAGGTACCCCAAGTAGAAAAACATTTTAAAGCCAGTACTAATTTAGCGCCTGATATTTCTTTCAACTGCTTCGCTTTTTCTAGGTTATTGATCAAAGCTTGTTCATTGATCATAAAGTAGGGCGTATTGAGGTGTTGCTGTTGTAACGACATGACGCTTTCTCGACGGGTAAGGTATTTAAAAAAACAAAGGCGAAGTTTGAACTTCGCCTTGATAGATAAGTTAGTAACTGCAGCCTATTTGACCTCAAGCTCCATTACTTCCCAACTCAAACCAATTTTAGGCATTAATTCTAAGAAATGATCTGGGTTTAGTTGTTCAACGTTGTATAGGCCTTTATCGCTCCATTTACCTTGGAAATAAAGTAAAGCGGCTGTGATAGCTGGCACACCAGTAGTGTACGAGATAGCTTGGTGTTCTACTTCATTGTACGACTCTTTATGGTCACAAATGTTGTAAATAAAGACACTTTTAGCTACGCCATCTTTTTTACCGCGTAACCAAGTACCAATACAGGTTTTACCTGTGTAGCCAGGTGCTAGTGAGGTTGGGTCTGGTAATATTGCTTTTAATACTTTGAGCGGTTCAACAGTAATACCATCACAGGTTGTAACAGGTTTTGTATCTAATAAGCCGATAGTACGCATTACGTTGAAGAAGTTTAAGTAGCTGTCTGAAAAGCCCATCCAAAACTCAATACGTTTTGCTGGAATGAACTCTGCCATTGAACGTACTTCATCATGTGCCATAGAATAAACTTTTTGTTTACCGACAACTGGGAAATCAAATTCCATCATACGGCTATGGCAAGGAACTTGGTTCCATTCTCCATTTTCGTAGTAGAAAGAGTCACCTTGAATTTCTAACATATTTGTTTCAGGGTCAAAATTAGTTGCAAATTTTTGGCCATGGTCGCCTGCATTAACATCCATAACATCTATGCTATCGATTTCATCGAATAGGTGTTTATGAGCGTAAGTTGCAAATACACTTACTACACCTGGATCAAACCCAGCACCTAAAATACCTGTAATACCAGCTTCTTTGAAACGATCGGCAAAAGCCCATTGTGGATCGTATGCTTCAGGCACTTGTTGACCTGGGCTACAAAGATCAGTCGCAACAGACGTATCTAGATAAGCCGTTTTAGTCTGTACACATGCTTCCATGATAGCCACGTTCACCCATGGAGGACCTGCATTGATCACTAGATCGGGTTGTACTTGATTAATCAAAGCAATCAAGGCTGAAATATCGTCTGCATCAATCGCTACCGCGTTGATAGTTTTGTTGCTGTCTTTAAGATTATTACGACCTTTGATTGAGGTAATAATCTTTTCGCATTTAGAAATAGTGCGAGAGGCAATAGTAATATCGCCGAATACATCATTATTCTGTGCGCATTTGTGTGCTATCACCCATCCTACGCCACCGGCGCCAATTTGTAGTACAGACATTTTTTTAGTCCCTATTCATTAAATTTTTATTGCTTAGCTAACTACTACTTAACCTTAAGTTAGTGTTAGTAATCTCATGTGTGCTCTGTACTGCTTAATTAACAGTTAGCTAGTTTGTTGTTAACACAACTAACAAGCTAACTTTATTGTTAACCGTATGTAATTAGAACGGATTAACTACTTTTCTATTAACCTATTTACTTATTTTTTCTATCTATATATTCATTTCTTGATAATCGCTTGAGCTGCGTTTTCTATTTTTACGATTAAGGTATCAAAATCATGCAAGGTTAAACAAGGGTTTAACAGTGTGAATTTTAACGCTAATTGCCCATTAACTTTTGTTTCAGCAATCACTGCTTCACCACTTGTTAATAGTTTCAAACGCAATTTTTGATGTACTTGATCAAATTCCAGATCAGTTAACTCACCCTGTATAACTGGCGATAAACGGAACAACACGGTTGATAATAGTGGTGTACAACATAATTCAAAGTGCTTATTTTGATCAATTTTTACTGCAACTTGCTGTGTTAAGTCTAATAAATAATCGTAAAACTCTCCGAGCTGTGTTGCTCCGACAGCCTTGAGCGTCATAAATAGCTTTAATGCATCAAAACGCTTTGTCGTTGCAATGCTTTTATCAACCAAATTAGGTAACTCATCACCTTCACGATTTAGATAATCTGCATGGTGCAACAAAGTATTAAAGTTAGCTTTATCTTTAATAAGCAGGGCACCACAACTGATTGTTTGGTAAAATAGTTTATGAAAGTCTACGCTGACAGAGTCGGCAGATTCAATACCTTTCAAACGAGATTTATGTACTTCGCTAAGTTGTAGCGCTGCACCATAAGCACCATCGACATGCGACCAACAACCTGCTGCACGAGCAATTTCAACCACCGTTTGTAAATCATCAATTGCACCATGATCCGTCGTACCCGCCATTGCTACGACAGCAAAAGGTAATAAATCCTGTGCTTTTAATGCATCAATGGTTAGTTGTAATTCATTAACATCGATTTGGCCTTGCACATTGGTTTTAACTAACACCACACTGCGTTCGCCCAATCCCATTAATGATGCAGACTTTTGTACAGTAAAATGGCTTTTATCTGAACAAATGATACGCATTTTTTGTGCGTAATCAGGTAAACCATCCTGCTGAACATCATGTTTTGATTGCTGATATGCAAACCAATCACGAGCCAGTAATAAACCCATTAAATTGCTTTGCGTGCCACCACTAGTGAATACACCATCAGCGCGTTCACCTAATTGGTAAGTTTTACACAACCAATCAACCATTTGCTGTTCAACAAAAGTAGCTGCGGGAGCTTGATCCCATGAGTCCATTGATTGATTTAATGCGGCAATAAAATGCTCTGCCACAATTGATGCAATCAACGGTGGAGTATGCAAATGTGCAATCGTATGAGGATGTTGCACTAATAGAGAATTTTTAGCGATCAATTCATTGGTGGTTGCTATTACTTCTTGCAAAGGAGCTGCTTGCGAAAAATCCACCGCATTAATCTGCTGTTTTAATAACGTAGGTTCGACACCTGAATATGCATTTAGTGAATGCTTAAACAAGGCATTGATTGCATCTTGTGTTTGCTGGGTCGCTTGCTCAAAAGCTTGGTTTTCACCAAGCTGAGCGAAATAATTTGACCAGTTATTAGCTTGGGTCATTATTGTGCTTCCACCGCAATTTTGATTGCTTTTGCCATTGTCGTTGCAACAAATTCTATTTGCGTTTCACTAATGATAAGTGGTGGCAAGAAACGTAATACCGCTCCACGACGGCCACCTTTTTCAATGATCAAACCTAACTCTAATGCTGCGCGTTGAATCGCAATTGCTAATGCTGGATCTGCTTCGGCTTGACCCAAGCTATTTAATACACCCGGTTTAACTATTTCAATACCATTCATCAAACCACGTCCACGTACTTCACCAATTTGTGGAAAGTCAGCTTGAATTGCACGTAATGCTGCACGAAGTTGTTCACCACGTTGCAATGCATTGTGAGCTAGGTTATCACGTTGGATAATTTCTAATGTTTTTGCACCACTAGCCATCGCAAGTTGGTTGCCTCGGAAAGTACCTGTGTGCTCGCCTGCATTCCAACAGTCAAATTTTTCATTAAATAAAATGATCGACATTGGCATACCGCCGCCAATGGCTTTAGACAAGATAAGTACATCAGGTTCAATACCTGATTCTTCAAACGCAAAGTGGTCACCACTGCGGCCAATACCACATTGAATTTCGTCAAAAATCAATAAAATGCCATGTTCAGTTGCAATACGACGCAATTCTTGTAGCCATTTTTTGGGAGCGGGTAATACGCCACCTTCACCCTGAATTGGTTCAACGATGATGGCAGCAGGTTTAGTGATACCTGATTCATCATCACATAAGACAGATTCAAGATAACGAATGCTTTGCGCAGCGCCTTCCTCACCACCTAAACCAAATTTACAACGGAAGTTGTATGGGAAAGGCATAAAATGTACGTCTGACATTAATCCAGTGCGACGACTTTTAGAGCTTAAGTTACCCGTTAAAGATAAAGAACCATTAGTCATACCATGGTAAGCACCGTGAAATGAAATCATGGTATTACGCTTGGTGTATAACTTAGCTAGTTTGATAGCGGCTTCTACTGCATCAGCGCCAGATGGTCCACAAAATTGAATACGCGCTGTTTTAGCAAAGTTAGTCGGTAGAAATTGCATCACCGCTTTGATGAATGCATCTTTGCTAGGTGTTGTTAAATCCAATGTTTGGTAAGGCACACCAGCATTGATTTGGTTAATCAATACTTGGTTGATTTCACTGTGGTTGTAACCTAAGGGTAATGCACCAGCGCCCGCTAAACAGTCTAGATATATTTGTCCTTTAGTATCCTCAATAATCGCACCACGGCCACTTTTGATAGCAATAGGTAAACGTCTAGGATATGAACGAACTTCAGATTCATAATGTTCTTGGCTTAATAACATTTCATCTGGTGTTAAGTCATACGGTGTTGTAATAACAGGGACTTCTAGTTCGTTTGTTAATTTGCACTCCGGTGCTAAATTAAGGACGTTTTGCATTATACGCTCCACTAATTGGAAATAAATAAAGTACGAAAATTGGTTTATCAGCAGATAAACAGAATTGTGTAAATAAGGTATAGCAATAAATTTAATTACGAATATACGTTGCACTACAAGATTTTAAGCGTCTTAGCTCAAGGTTCTACTGTGCGTCCAGGATACTGTAATAAGTATTGATTTTGAGGTGTGAAATAACGATTCAAAGGTTCAGATGAGTCAATGTAAGTGTGTTGCATTGTTTGAGCCTCCGTGTTTGGTTAGTCGTTATAATAAAATAGGTTGAGTGTTAAAACGCGCGCATTTTATCATCCATTTTTGCTATAGCAAGGGTAAAAACTAACTAAAATTAACCTTTTTTATTAACATACTGATTAATAATTATATTTTTTATATAAAGTGTAAAAAATAAACACTTTAAACGCACTCGAGGTTTCCTATCTTTAACACTACCCAATGTTGGGTTATTTGGGTATTCTTCGCACATAAATAGTAATAAAGTGGGGGTAATAGTGAGTAACATAAAACAGATATTAGTCGTTGATGATGATCAAGATATTAGAGAATTATTAGCACAGTACCTTTCGAAAAATAGCTTTGATGTGATCACCGCTGCGGAAGGCATTGAAATGGATTCGTTATTAACACAACATATACCAGACTTAATTATTTTAGATATTATGTTACCAGGTGATGATGGATTTACGCTGTGTCAACGCATCCGTCAGCATTCGAATGTACCGATTATAATGCTCACTGCAAACTCCGATGAAATGGATAGAGTATTAGGTTTAGAAATCGGTGCAGATGATTATATTGCCAAGCCTTTTAGTCCTCGTGAATTGTTAGCACGTATTAAAGCGCTATTAAGACGCACTCATTTTTCTCAACAACAAAATAATGAGCAAAAAAATCAAGAAAGTAAGCGTTTCTATTCTTTTGCTCATTGGCAATTAGATACACAACAGCAAGTGCTAATAGATGACCATCAAAATGTATTCACATTAACTGGGGCGGACTTTCAATTGTTAATGTTATTTATTCACAGTAACAATCAGCCTATTTCTAGAGACCAAATCTGCCAAGCATTACATGGTCGAGATGCCTTTGCTAATGAGCGTGGTATTGATGTCCATGTCAGTCGTTTACGACATTTTTTAGGTGATGATGCCAAAGCACCGAATATAATTAAAACCGTGCGTGGTAAAGGTTATCTATTTATTGCACCGCTCAAAAGTGCTGATTAATGTCGATGTTTAAATTGTTTTTTCGCTCACTTATATCGCGCATGTTATTACTGACGATTTGCTCTGTTGTCGCAGGGCAAGCTATTAGCAGCTTTTTTTGGGTTCACCAATTCTCAGAGAGTGAAAAAAAATCGGTGATTGCTAATGCTCAACATCTCGCTGAAAGTGCGCTAAGTACCGTCGTATTTTTTAATGATTTACCCCTTAAATATCGTCATCTTGTGCTCGAGCAATTGCGGGGCATGGGAGGGAGTCGTTTTTTTGTTTCTCTGAACAGTGAAAAAATAGATATTAATCCTATTCAAGACAGCAAATTAAAAAGGCAAGTCATTGCAACCGTTAGTGAAGTATTAACAACGGGTATCGCTGGTGATAAGAATTTGGAAATTGAATTCTCGTCTCCAGATGATTTACACGTATTAAAGAATGATATTCTATTAAAGGATCTGCCTCCGTCATGGGGCGCTTATTCGCTCATTATTCCTACTGCTGAGCCTCCTATATTGGTGTTGCAAATAGAAGTAGAAAGTAATGAGTGGCTATATCTTGCCGCTATTTTACCTCCTCCTTATTTACTTTCGGATAATCAGTTGATCTCAGCGCAACAGATTTTGACCCTGTTCTTTACAACATTATTATTATTGTTATTTATCTATTTATTATTTAGGCAACAAACTAAACCCTTACAGAAATTAGCGAAGGCTGTCTCTGTAATGAGTATTGACCTAGACCAAGCGCCACTTAAGGAACACGGGGCCACCGAAATCGTTGATGCAACACGTGCTTTTAATCGTATGCAACAAAAGTTACAACGTTACATACAAGATCGCGAGTTGTTATTTCGCTCTATTTCACATGATTTAAAAACGCCCATTACTCGTTTGCGATTGCGTGCCGAATTATTAGATGATGAGCAACAAACAGAGCGCTTTAACCATGATTTAGACGATTTAGAGATACTGGTAAAAGGCGCGATACAAAGCGTTCAAGACACAGATATTCATGAAAATATTCAGTATGTTGATGTGCTTAAGTTATTATTACAAATTAGTGAAAATCGTAGTGAAAAAATCGTGATCCAACCGGCTAGTATTTCTCCTTATCAAGGCAAACCTTTAGCGTTAAAACGTTGCTTATCTAACTTAATTGAAAATGGCGTTAAATATGGCGGCAAGGTTAATGTGCAAGTGATTGACAGTGATGAAAAATTAGAAATTATTATTCAAGATAATGGGCCTGGTATTCCAGAGCATGAACTAAAAACCATCTTTCAACCCTATAAGCGCTTGCATAATGATGACCAAGGACATGGACTTGGACTGGGTATTGCGCGTAATATTATTCATGCTCATAATGGTGATTTACATCTGATCAATCGTGAGCAGGGCGGGTTGGAAGTTGTGATTATCTTCCCGCGCAATTACAAAAAATAAATTGAATGGTCATCTGACCCTAACTTAAAACGCTGGGTGAAAATAGCAATTGCGATTAATGAGACAAATGAAACTGAAAAAAATACTGCCGTTAATTCCTCTATTGTTGAGTATGCCAAGCAATGCAAACTCTTTGGAGGTATTGCACTGGTGGACTGCTCCCGGTGAGTTTGAAGCACAAAAGGTGCTGAAGCAGGCATTAGCAAAACAAGGCATAAGCTGGCAAGACTTTGCGATTGTAGGGTCTGGCGGCGGCAGTGCGATGCGAGTATTACAAATGCGTGCATTATCCGGTAATCCACCCGATGCAGCGCAAATCAAAGGTCCTGACATTGCTGAATGGTCAAAAATAGGCATGTTAAAAGAAGTTGATAATATTTTAAATAACAAATTATGGGACAAAAATATTCCAGATGTGGTGAAGCAAACTATCACCTATCAAGGCCACTATATGGCATTGCCACTGAATATTCATCGCGTCAATTGGTTGTGGTTAAATAAGGCTATTTTTGATCAACTTAAGCTCTCTCCCCCTACTACATGGGATGAGTTCTTTAGTATTGCAGATAAAATCCAAGCGGCAGGTTATATTGCACTGTCTCACGGCGGTACAAGTTGGGAGGATAATTTATTATTCGAATCGGTTGCGTTGTCGATCTTAGGGGCTGAAAAATACAAACGTGCTTTTGTAGAGTTTGATGAATCGATTCTTATTTCCTCTGACATGATCGACGCGTTTAGATTGTTTAAACGGTTACATCAATATGTCGATAAAGGTATGGTCGGTAAAAATTGGGAAATTGCCAGTCAAATGCTTACCGATAAAAAAGCTGGCATGTTATTCATGGGTGATTGGGCAAAAGGCTTATGGCACACTTCTGGTAAAGTGGCTAATGAGGATTACTTGTGTGTGGATGTCCCTGAAAGCAAAAACTTGTTTAGTTACAATATTGACAGCTTTGTTTTCTTTAAAAAGCAACATCAAAATGGTGATAATTTAAATACGGAAATATTAGCAAATACACTTCTCTCAGAGCAATTACAGCGTGATTTTAATATTGATAAAGGTTCTATTCCAGTGCGAACGGATATTGATATTAGTGATTTTGATGCCTGTAGCCATAAATCATACAGTGACTTTAAACAGTCCGCTTTAGTCCCTTCTTTTTCTCAAAATATTGCCACAAGCAGCTTTTTACAAAGTGAAATGAGGAAAGTGATCAGTACTTATTTTAAGAGTGACAATCTCAGCGCAGAACAAGTAACTAAACAATTAGCGTTAGCCATTAGAGCCGTTAATAAAAAGTAAGATAGACTTATTAAGCTCGTGACTGTTCAATATGGAAAAACAAGTTAGTCGAGAGACGAACAGATTCAAGCATCAAGTTGAACATATAACGGGCTAAATCGAGTTTTCATTCCTATCTATAACAAAAACTATAACAAAAATCTATAACAGCCTATAGCTACCAATAACACTAACCAATAACAAAGCTAAGGTTCATTTTAACAAGCATAAATGACTAGCTATTTGCTTTGCTTAAATTGTTATTTGGCATTGTCTAAATGTCCGAGCTAGGCCTTGAATAATGCATATGAGTAGTAACTGAAATAGATATAAGCCATAGAGGACACAAAGAGATAAAATCCATAAATAAAACCAATAGACAAAAAAATAGGCATCTCGAAGATGCCTATTTTATATTGGGTAGAAACTTGTGCCTTAAGGTTATTTACCTAAGTAAGCTTCCATATCTGTTTTTAAGTTATCTGATTTAGTACCAAAGATAGCTTGTACACCATTACCAGAAACGACCACTCCAGCAGCACCTAGTTTTTTAAGACCAGCTTGGTCAACAAGAGCAATATCAGCAACACTAATACGTAAACGTGTGATACATGCATCTAAGTTAACGATGTTTGCTTTACCGCCAAATGCAGTAACTAATGCAGAAGACATTTCTTCATTGTTTAATTTAGCCGTTGTAGCTTGTTCTTCATCTTCACGACCAGGTGTTTTTAAGTTCATTGCACGGATCACGATGCGGAATAAAGAGTAATAAATAGCAGCGTAGATAAGACCAACAACAACAAAGTAGATAAGTTTTTGTGAGTTAGCTGAAAGTACTAAGAAATCGATTAAACCATGTGAAAATGATGTACCGTGAACCATACCTAACAGGTTAGTTACAACAAATGCTGAACCAGCTAGTAATGCATGAATTGCGTATAATACGGGTGCAACAAACATGAATGAGAATTCGATTGGTTCAGTAATACCTGTTAAGAATGATGTTAACGCAGCGGATACCATGATACCCATTACTTTTGCACGATTTTCTGGTTTTGCAGAGTGTGCAATAGCAATCGCAGCGGCTGGTAAACCAAACATTTTAAACATGTAACCGCCAGCTAATTGACCAAAGCCATTACCAGCTGCACGTGAAGCATCATCAGCAGACAAGTAACAAGTTAAAATGCCGTTTAATTGCTCACCGTTTGAGTTAACACAAGAACCTGCTTCGAAGAAGAAAGGTACATTCCAGATATGGTGTAAACCAAATGGAATTAATGAACGCTCAACTACACCGTAGATACCAAAAGCTACCGTTGGATTTTGGTTTGCAGCCCAGTGAGAGAATGAAGCAATGCCTGCGCCAATTGGAGGCCAGATAATCGATAAAATAGCACCCATGATAATTGCCACAAAACCAGTCATAATCGGTACAGCACGTTTACCAGCAAAGAAACCTAAGTAATCAGGTAATGTGATGTTGAAAAAGCGATTATACATCGCAGCAGCAATACCACCGGCAACAATACCACCCAATACCCCTGTGTTCGCGCCTGGTGCTAATGTTTCAATAGTTTGCATCATGATGTAATAACCAACTGCAGCAGCAAGACCGGCTACACCATCATTTTTAGTAAAACCAAGTGCTACACCAATAGCAAATAGTAACGCCATGTTACCAAATACTGCGCCACCTGCTTGTTCCATCAATTGTGATACAACATCAGGTAGAATACTAAATTTAGCAGCACCTACGCCTAATAAGATACCTGCGATAGGTAACACTGATACAGGAAGCATTAAAGACTTCCCTACTTTTTGTAAATTCCCAAATATATTCATAGATTACTCCAAGGTGGTTAAGTTTTGATAAAATATCTGTAGTGATATTTGATGACGGGAGTGTAGCGATCGAAATGCAAAATAAATGTGTAAATGATCACATAAAATAAGAAGTTACGTTTACTTACATTGTAGATGGTGCTGTTGCAATATGTTACAAATTAAAATTTGAAACAGCCTTTTTTATAGTCTAGGGATATCGCAAGTTAATGATGTTTATTGCTGCAGAAAGTGTTTATAAACAAGTCATATTTGAAGAGAGTGGCTGAAAGTAATTATAGGAGAAAATTTAGGGGTTATAGGTTATAGGATTAGATAAGCCTCTAAATATTTCCCGCTTAGAGGAGGCATAGACTAAACGGGAAATTTATTTTTAAGACGCTAGATTCGTATAATTACTTTATTCCAGTAAAAATATCACAAGTCGTTAATTTTAAATGAAAAAAATTAATCACTACATGATATTTCTAGCGTGGTAATCGGTAATCGGTATTGGGTAATTGATAATTGCTAAGTTAGCCTCTTACTACCATTACACGGAACTTTCTGCCTTTTAGTTTTCCTTCGCTCAGTTTTTTAAATGCAACCTTTAGTAATGCTCGGTTGACTGCAACATAAGACCAGTTATCGGCAACGTAAATTTTACCAACTTGTTGTCCGGTAATACCATCTTGGCCAGTTAATGCACCCACGATATCACCTGGGCGAATTTTTTGTTTTTTCCCACCTTCAATACGAATTGTGATCATCTCTGATGGTGGTGGTGTTACTTCAAGTAAAGAGGCATCGGGTAGCGGGCTAGCACTGATATTACGGTCTAGAATATCTTCTAATAACTTAATACGGTAATCATCTTTATTGCTAAAGAAAGTAAAGGCTAATCCTTTGCTACCCGCACGACCCGTGCGACCAATACGGTGAACATGTACTTCTTGGTCATGAGCAACATGGAAGTTGAATACCGCACTTAAATTGTCAATATCCAAACCACGAGCAGCAACATCGGTTGCGACTAAAATGCGTGCACTTTTATTGGCAAAGCGTATTAATGCTTGGTCGCGATCTTTCTGCTCTAAATCACCATGTAATGCAATGGCACTATAGCCTCGGTTAGCGAGTTCTTCAGCAACTTCAGTCACTTCTCGTTTTGTATTACAAAACACAACAGTAGATTCAGGTTGGTGACGATTTAATAACAAACGTAACGCGATCATCCTTTCTTGGTTATTTTGTACCGAATAAAATGTTTGCTCGATGATGTTATTATCGTGTGTGGTTGCAACAGTTACTTGCTTTGGTGCATTCATAATACGCTGTGCAATTTTTTGTATCTGCTCAGGGTAAGTGGCACTAAATAGGAGTGTTTGGCGTTGTTTCGGGCTGTGCTCTATGATGCTATCAATGGCGTCTTGAAAGCCCATTTCTAACATTCTGTCCGCTTCATCAAGAACTAATACGCTAACATGCTCAAGGTTTAAAGAACCTCTGCTTAAATGATCTTGAAGTCGGCCAGGCGTACCTACGATAATATGAGCCCCGTGCTCTAAAGAAGCTGCCTGTGGGCTCAGTGGCGTACCACCACAGAGTGTCATTACTTTGATGTTATGGATTGACCTTGCTAGTTTTCTAATATCCGTCGCTACTTGATCTGCTAATTCACGAGTAGGACATACAACTAATGACTGGATCCTAAATTGTTTTACGTTTAAACGGTGTAAAATACCCAACGTAAACGCAGCTGTTTTACCTGAGCCCGTTTTACCCTGCGCAATCACATCTTCTCCATTTAGAATTAATGGTAAAGATTGAGCCTGTATTTCAGTCATCTTTAGGTAGTTTAAAGAGTCTAAATTGCTTAATAGGCTGTTTGATAGTGGCAAGGATGCAAAAGAGGTTTCACTCACGATAATAATTTCCTGATAGGGTAATGATAATGATCGCTACCATAACAGTTTGTCTGCTTAGTCACAAAATAATGTTGTAAAAATAAGCCGCTAAAATGCCACAATAACCAGTAAACGTCTCTATAAAACTTCTAAAGGTTGTAAAAGTTTTAAAGAACATTGTTTTCAAAAATAGTTTAAAAAAACTCAGCAAATTGGTTATTGATAGCAATAATGGTCATTGTGGTCGTTGAAAATAAAATAAACGCTGTTTATAACAGGCGAGTAACAACAATAAAAATAGACTCAAGTATTGTAAACTACCTCCGCCGCCTGAGCTTTTTGAAACAGAAGCATTAGTAAAAACTAAAGTAGGTGCGGTGATATCATTACTACCCACTTCACCTGGTTTTTGAAAACGGATATTGTGGATAAATGCTTTATCAGACCCACTGTTAATACTACTATCTTTTGAGTATTGCCAAGTAACAAGGTTGGTTGTGCCTGATAATGAGTAGGTTTTTGATGAAAATTGTTGATCGCCCGAAATCCTATCCATTTCAACGCCGTTAATCAGTAACGTTAATGTATCGTAGCCATCTTCGGAATTGACTGCCCAATCAAAATGTAAACTTCCTTGCCCTGATATAATAGCGACAAATTGAGTTTGTTGATTCGCGTTGATAGCGGGTGAGCTTAAATAGTTAACATCATTGACAACTAACCAAGGTGACGAGTTTGATTGATACCACCTAATTTGATTATTATTAGGCAGTGATACCGCATCTGCACTGACTTTATGCATGGCGATTGCTGTTAATAATATAGGCGGATTAGTGATTGTACTAACACCTGTTTCAATCTCAATATTGGCTGAATCTTCACTATTATAGGAGCCGCTATTAGGGCTATAGGTTAAGTTTAATGTGCAGGTTGCTTGCGTCGCTAAATTGTCACAATTGTTACTTTCTAATTCAAACAGAGTGTCATTTGTAAGAGAGAATATAGGAGAAAACGATTGTTCTGACTGGTTTTGTATCAATATTTCAAAGGTATTACTTTCATCAATATCTGCCACAAAATAGTGGGTATCTGTGAGTGCTGTAATGCCTGTGATGTTAGACTCTATCCAATCTTGATAGTTAGATACTTTAGTATAAACACCCGCCGTCTGAGGTTGAGCGCATCCTTGACCAAAACTGACAATACCAATTTGTTGAACAGTTTCGGTGGCCGATTCAACTAATAACGGTCCGCCACTATCACCTTGGCAAGAATCTAAACCACCATTGTTCACATCACCCGCACAGATCATGTTATCTGTAATGTTTGGCATGACACTACTGCAACTTTGTGAAGATAAAAGTGGCAGTGTTACCTGCCTAAGGATACTTGGGTAGCTTACGGGTATATCTTGACTCTCGCCTTTAGAGGCATAGGCAATAGTAGATCCCCATCCGATAGCAGTAGCCATAATATTATCTACACTAATAGATTGTGCTGTTTCTAAGCTAGATAAACGGCTAACGGTTTGCTGTGTTAACGTTTCAGATAGTTTTAATAAAGCGATATCATTATTAAATGTTTTTTCATTAAAAGCAGGGTGGATGATAATTTTAGTTATATTTGTGGAAGTGGTACTAGGGTTGGAAGATAAATTATATTCACCCACGGTGGCAATGATCTTACTTGCTGTTTGATCAATAACACAATGTGCAGCAGTCAGTACCCATTGTTTATCGATTAAAGTACCGGCACAAAAATGTTGTTTACTTGACTGGTATTTTAAACTAACCACCCAAGGGTAATCAGACTGTTCTGAAACCTGATCTCCACCGACGATTCGACTAGATATTTGAGACTCATCAGCCAATACATAAAATGATGGTAATAATAAAAACCAAAGGCTAAAAAGGTTATACAGTTTATATTTTTTCATTTTATCTCTGTCCACGTTAAGGCAATTAATGCATGTAAAGTGTATGTAAATTACTTCTGCATATACTTTTTCTATGACTTTATTATGAATTTTATTGGCTGAATTAAGCCTCAAAACTTAATTGTATTAATAATTATATATTTAATCTTTCTATAGGGTGGGAGCGTCATAGTGATGTGGTTGGTCACTATAAACACACACATTATGATCCTCAACCAAACCTGCTTCATCGACACATTGTTGTTGAAAAAACGCAAGGATCTCTTGACGTTGGCAATGAGCTTCAAAGGCGGCTTTATTTTCCCAAATTTCATTAAAAACCAGTGGAAAGCTGTCGCCCGAAGCAAACTCATTTTCTATTTTTCTGGTCACGAGATATTGTAAACAACCATCTTCTCTTAGTGTATTTGGCTCGAGAGATTGCAATATTTTGAATAGTGCTTCTTCTTTACCAGGTTTGGCTTTAAACATGGCGATACAATAAATTTTTTGTGACATGGATTATCCTGATTGAATTCAAATAATAAGAGTAATAAATTAAAACGATATTACTGATTAGTCCTTTAATTAACAACTTTATAGCAAGACTAATTAATAAAAAAGCACTTAGTTATTTCTTTGTGAGTGCTTTTAGGGACGTAATGCTTTTATTTCATTGGTAAATAGGGATGCAAAGGTTAAGTTGGCTTGAGGTCATGGTGACTAAGCATGTGTAGCGAATAGTGATAAGCATAAAAATACTGCAAATTAATGAAGCGTGCAGACAAGAATCCTAATTTGCAGAGATGATCCTACGGCTCTTTGGCCTGAGTATGAGCCGATGGGTTAATGGAAACTATTAATTTAGATAAATAAATATCTAATGAAATATTTGAGTTCGATTAAGCTCAGCCTTTAACCGCTTCAACAGTTAATAAGCCCACTTCCATTTTTACGATACTTACTTCAGTACCTGCAGTTAGGGGGTATTTTGCTTTAACTTGCCAATCAATCCCCGAGTAACGGTGGATGATCCTTTTCCCCACTGCTAAATCTTCTGATAAAGTAAATTGGTGACCTATCATGTCATTGTTAGCTTGATTTAACGTTACATTATTTTGCATACGTTTCATCGGTTTCCAACTGATCACCGCGACAATACTAGAGATGATGGCGATCGCTAGCAATGCGCTCAGCATTGTTTCCGATAGCATTCCTAGCAACATCAATAAACCTGTAATTATTGTACCAATGCCAATAAAAAATAGTACAAAGGTTGAGAAACCTAATACTAGTACTTCGGTTGCTAACATGATCAACCCTAGTACTATTAATATTTCTGGCAGGTGAGAAAGTAAGTAGTCCATAATTAGCCTTTATTTAAGCTATTAATAATGGTCATAGCTTGTGCAACCATTGATGCCGCATCGTTGCCACTATCAGGTAATAACACAACAGACGATTCTTTTGCGATCGCCGCTTTTGCTTCAATTGCTTTAGTCGCTAAATCGAGTTGAATCGCCTTTTGGCCTTCCTCTGTATTAGCCGCTTCACCGACCATACGTAAAGATTCTGCCTGTGCTTTTGCAACGGCAATAATTGCTTGTGCTTCACCTTGAGCTCGTAATACTTGCTCTTCTTTTTCCGCTTCAGCGTTTAAGACAACAGAACGTTTTTTACCTTCGGCAACGTTAATAGCAGCTTGACGATCACCCTCAGACTCTAAAATTTGAGCACGTTTAATACGTTCTGCTTTCATCTGTGTTTCCATTGCTTCCATTACTGTTTGCGGTGGTACGATATCTTTTATCTCATAACGTAAAACTTGTATGCCCCATGGACCAGATGCCTCATTAATAGCTGCAACTATGTTGGTATTGAGTACATCACGTTCTTCAAAGGTTTTATCTAATTCCATTTTACCTAATTCAGATCGCATGGTTGTTTGAGATAATTGCGTTACTGCAAACACATAATCATCTACGCCGTAACTGGCCTTCACCGGATCTAATACTCTGAAATACAAAACACCATCGACACTAAGAGAAATATTATCGCGTGTGATCGCACTTTGACTCGGTACATCGACAGCTTGTTCTTTTAAAGATCGATCAGCACCAATACGATCAATAAACGGAATAATAAAATTAAGTCCTGCTTCTCGAGTTGATTGGTATTTACCGAATCTTTCAATCATGTAAGCCCGATTTTGTGGAACAAAAATGATTGATGACTTTAAAATAACGATCACTAATACAAGAATGAAAATTTCAATTCTTAAAAAGTACTCAAACAAAATATCCATAGTAAATCCCATTTTTAGAAATAAATCAGTTAACAATCAATAGTCTTAAAATAGCAGGTTGCTTGGCACATTCATACTCTATTTACTTAGACATATAACATAATGGATTGTATTGCTTAGTTTAGTATTGAAGATGATCACGTTTTTAATGAAGGGGGAGGTTAAAAATTATTTAACTAGGGTATGACAAAGTAATTTATTGCTATGTAAAGCGCTGTGTAAAGTGCTATATAAATTGCGCTGTGTAAAGTGCTATATAAATTGCGGTGTAAAGAGAAGCCGGTTTAAAAACCGGCTTCCTAACAGGTAGGGTCATCTGAGTTGATTTAATTTACAGTCTGTACATTAACTTAAGCCTATATTTAACTTAGATCTACATTTAGCCTAAATCTTTCATTAAAACCAGAACCTGCATTAAAATTATGCACGACCCATAAATTTCTTCTCGGTAGTGTTCACGCGTATTTTGTCACCAGTGGAGATATGTTCAGGTACTTGCACGGTTAAACCAGTAGATAAAATAGCTGGTTTAGTACGTGCAGTCGCAGAACCACCTTTGATTGATGGGTCTGTTTCTACGATAGTTAAATCAACACTGGCAGGTAATTCAACACCTACTGGTGCGCCATCAACTATAACCACTTGTAGACCCTGTGTATTTTCATCAATAAACAAAACTTCATCAGCGATACTTTCTTTGTTTAAGTTGTATGGTGTGTAGTCTTCACTATCCATGAATACTAACTCATCACCATCAAGGTATGAAAACATAACATTACGACGAATTAAGTCAGCCAGTGTTAACATATCGCTGTCTTTAAACGTTTCGTCAGTTTTTGCGCCAGATACTACATCGTACATACGCATGCGGTATAAACTACCACCTGCACGCCCCTGAGGTACTGAACGCTCAATGTCTTTGATAATGTAAACACTGTTGTTAAATTCAACAGCTGTATTTTTTTTGATATCACTTGCCTTAGGCATATTATATTTCCTTTATGTAGTGCTTATATACATCGTGCTGGTTTAGGTAAACCGGCAATTTTAGTCGCTTGTTTCGCTGGACCGTCTGGGAATAATCGGTATAAATAACGGCTATTTATTTTCTCTGCTCCGTACTTGTTTTGCATCGCCTTTACTAATGCGCGTATGGCCGGAGAGGTATTAAACTGCTCATAAAAATCGCGTACAAAATAGATAACTTGCCAATGCTCATCGCTCATGGTGATATTTTCTAATTCTGCGATAGCAGCCGCTAGAGATACATCCCACCCCTTCGCATCAAGTAGGTAACCCTGCGCATCTGTTGCTATTTCTTGACCGTTAAATATCAAGTTTAATTCCTCTAAATAGTGAACGCTTAATGGGTGCAAAATTCTATATCAAAAATATTCAGTTGCCTATTCAAAAAATATTAATCTGACACTTTACTTTCAATTTGTTGCAGCAGTACCTGAATATCCATGGCGGTAAAAGCAATTAAACGTAATTGTTCAACGATTAATTTGGATTCATCTGACAACCCTTGTTTATAGGACTCAAAAGACTCAATCTCAATTTTATCAATAGCCGTCTGTTTTAACTCTGGGCGGTAGGTATATAAAATTTGTTCTGCTGTACTATCAAAAAGACGCTGTAATATTACTAAATCTTCATTGGTCTCTATTTTATGGCGATGTGAAGACAGTGCTGCCATATAGCAGTTAAGTGCATCACAACGGTTTACTAACCCATACATCTCTTGTTTAAGGTGCTGTTTGGAACTTGGCTCAAACAGCATGCTTTGCCAAGCCGTGGTTAAACCTGCATCAGCTTTAAATGAAGCAAAGCGGGTTTGTCTAAAAATCATACTTTCGCTACGCCCAAACTGGTACTGTTGAGATATCTGCTTGAAATAACGACTGCTATTAAGTAGTAAGCCATTGACCATCGCAGGAAAACGTTTGAACTGCCAATCAGGATAAATAACACTGATCGCTATTGCACTTAATACACAACCTATGATGGTTTCATAGATGCGCTCATACAACACATCGACTCCGGAAGGAGCGAGTAAGTTAGTTAAGAACATGACAAATAAGGTGATAAAAATAACCGCTAAACCATAGTTTGTTCTGACGTAGTTAATGAATAAAAAGGCGGACAAAATCATTAATACAATTTGTACTGGGTTATTTTCGATCAATATGAACGCCGGAAAGCACATTAAAATACCGAATAGCGTGCCAAAACTTCTTAAAACTAAACGTTTACGTGTCTCACTAAAACTAGGCTGGCAAACAAACAGCACCGTCGATAAAATCCAGAAGCCGTTGTGAAGTTCGAATTGCACTTGAATTAAATAGGCAAACACCAGCGATAAACTGATCCTTACCGCATGCTTATATACGCCAGTTTTTTGAAGATAAGCATTGTGAATACTTTTCCAGAACGAGTTTTGGGGGTGTTGTTCATTATCAACGATAATCGGGTAACTATGCCCTGATTTATTAAGTTCATGCATATCCCCCAAAGATACAAGTAAGCAATCTATGCCATCGAGGTTGTCGTAAATAGCTTGCAGCGCTTGCATTGCCTCTTGGTTATTATCAAATAATTGCAGTTTTTGCTTTAACAAATAAAGTTGGTCTGAAAGGGCATGAACGGTCCACTTCAGACGCCTTGAGTGTTGATATTGCTTTTTGTCATTGATGCTAGCACCCAGCATATGACAATCATCACTGAGTTGTAAAAACAGTTGATGGAAGCCTTCGAGAATTTGACTACGGCCAAAGGTATGTTCTAGTTGACTATATAAGTATTGGCTAGCGCTAATACGTTCATGTATTTGCTCTGCGACTAAATAGTATTGGTTTAATAAACTCAATTCACGCTGGTGGTTATTAGCTTGGTATTGGCCACGGATCATATCTCGTGATGATTCTAATCGCACCATTATGCTGATATTAAGCTGAGCTAATTTTTGTCGTGTTTCAGTGATGGCTTTTCGCGAATTACCTTTCTGAGCATCAAAGAGGTCTGATTTTTGATGCTGATAACGACTGATTGCATAAAATAGCTGTGCCAGTTGTTCTCGAATAGTGCGGTTAGGGCTAAAATGAGACCAAAAAATAGCAAATAATCCGTACCACAATACACCGATGGCTAATAACAATGGTTGTTCAAACCAAGCAACATTATCTCGATGCCCTATCATGGTGTAGATAGCAATTAAAATGGCACCAAAGCCAATTTTACTATAATGCATACCTAAACTCGCCAACATCATAAATGCAAAGGAAGATGTGCCTAAACCAATGGCAAAAAATAACGGGTAGGGTAGTAGCAATTCGACACTGGATGAGGCGATAAAAAAGCAGGCGATGACGGTTGCAATAAACTTTTGTCTATCTTTAGTATTCTCATCTACCTCTACAATGGCTGATGCCATTACCCCTAAACATAGTGACAGTGAAATGGCTAAATTCGATTGTTCAAAGAATCCAATATCGAGGTCAAATATGGCAGGGATAAAAGTACAGGTCATTGCAATCACGACTCTAAACCCAGAGTGGGCATTCGAGTCGGAAATTAAGCGTCTAACCATCAACGTTAAAGGGTTTTGCATAGATGCCTTCTCATGGTTTCAATACTCAATAATGTAAAGTGAGGTGTTGTTATTCACATAACTCTTGAGCAACATACTATTGAATACTTATATTAATATCAGCCTATTTTTCAAGTAACTAAATACGTTAACTAAAAAACCAACTAATTTTGATTTAAAGTCAGGATATTACCTTAAAACCCTAACCCTAAGTTACTAAATTTTGTATCTTTGATGTGACATCTTAAGTGACTTTTGCGACAATAGCGTGGAATTTTTTTAACTAAAAAGAGTAATGTTTGATGTCTGCACAAATCATTGATGGAAAAGCGATTGCCGCTGCGATTACCGATAAAGTAACTGCGGGCGTAAATGCACGGAAAGAAAAAGGATTACGCGTACCTGGACTTGCCGTTGTATTGGTAGGGGGCGATCCTGCTTCACAAATATATGTACAAAGTAAGCGCCGTACCTGTGAAAAAGTAGGGTTTACTTCGAAAGCTTATGATTTACCAGAATCAACTTCCCAAGAGACATTATTAGCATTAATAGACGAGTTGAATGACGATAAGACCATTGATGGTATTTTAGTGCAATTTCCATTGCCAGACGGGTTAGATGAAACATCGGTGATAGAGCGTATTGCGCCTAGCAAGGACGTGGATGGTTTTCATCCTTATAATGTCGGCCGTTTAGCACAACGTATTCCCCTATTAAGATCTTGTACTCCACGTGGTATGATCTCTATGATTGAAGCGATTGGTGTTGATATTCGTGGTATGCACGCCGTAGTTGTTGGTGCCTCAAACATAGTAGGTCGTCCGATGACGTTAGAGTTATTATTAGCGGGATGTACCACTACAACCTGCCATCGTTTTACTAGAGACCTCGAATACCATGTTCGTCAAGCTGAAGTTTTAGTAGTTGCACGTGGACAAGCCAACTTTATTCCCGGTGAATGGGTTAGAGAAGGTGCAATTGTATTAGATGTAGGTATTAATCGATTAGAAAATGGTAAAATAACCGGTGATGTAGAGTTTGATGTCGCTAAAGAAAGAGCGGCATGGATATCACCAGTACCTGGTGGTGTTGGGCCGATGACAGTAGCAACATTAATTGAAAATACGTTGTTCGCTTGTAATGAATTTCACTCGTAGACTGCGTAAATATTGTTAATTAATGTTTCAGTTTATGTTTCAGAAATAAAAAAGACTGCAAATGCAGTCTTTTTTGTACGATAGTTTGTAAATATTATTACAGGTTATCTAGGTATTTTTCTGCATCTAGTGCAGCCATACAACCTGTTCCTGCAGAAGTGATCGCTTGACGGTAAATATGGTCAGACACATCACCGGCGGCAAAAACACCTTCGATAGAAGTTTGAGTAGCATTACCTTCGCTACCTGTCTGTACTTTTAAGTAACCATGATTCATGTCTAATTGGCCTGCAAACATATCTGTGTTTGGCTTATGACCAATGGCAATAAACACACCCATTACTGCAAGTTCTTCGGTTTTGTCAGATAATGTATCTTTTAAACGTAATCCTGTTACGCCCATATCATCACCTAATACTTCATCTAAAGTACGGTCAGTATGTAAGATGATATTACCGTTTTTAACTTTTTCATTTAATCGGTCTAAAAGAATTTTCTCAGAACGGAAACCAGTACGGCGATGTATTAAATGTACTTCAGAAGCAATATTTGACAAGTATAATGCTTCTTCAACAGCCGTATTACCACCGCCCACAACCGCTACTTTTTGGTTACGGTAAAAGAAACCATCACAGGTTGCACAAGCAGAAACTCCGCGGCCTTTAAATGCTTCTTCAGAGTCTAACCCTAAATAACGAGCAGAAGCGCCCGTTGCAATGATCAACGCATCACACGTGTAAGTACCTGTATCGCCTTTTAATGTGAAAGGGCGTTTAGTTAATTCAACTTCGTTGATATGGTCAAAAATAATCTCTGTATCAAAACGTAAAGCATGTTCTTTCATACTTTCCATTAGACCAGGACCTGTCATATCCGCTGCGCCGCCAGGCCAGTTTTCTACTTCAGTTGTTGTTGTTAATTGTCCACCTTGTTGCATACCCGTGATCATAACAGGGTTAAGGTTTGCACGTGCGGCATAAACTGCGGCCGTGTAACCTGCAGGGCCAGATCCTAAAATTAACAATTTTTTATGTATAGTTTCGCTCATATCGTTACCTTGAATAATAAAAAGACTAGCCAGTTGTATTTTTTAAACTGCGCTAATTAATAATTGATAAAGTTTATTAATATTAAACTTTTGAAGTGACAATTTCAGTAAAAAAAAACGGATATCTCATCGAAATATCCGTTCTCATTGATAGGTAATAACTACTAAACTATAAAGACGTTTTTACCATTTCGCTACTAGCACGGTTACTTGCAAATGAACTACCAGCTTGTTGTGAAGCTTTCACAATTGCTTGACGTTCAGTAGCAGCTACAATTTGAATCTCTTTAGTTAAATCTAAAGGCTCTGAAATTGTTTTAACCATAGCTGAGGTTGATTTACCCTTAGCGTTGCTGACTGTTCCGTGAGAACTTGAGGTTGATTGATTACTAACAACCTTAGCTGCTGTTTCCAAAACAGGCGCAGTTTCAACTTCTTCTGCCTTAACTTCGGTTACCTCAACTTCAGTTTCTTCAACCTTAACTGCTTCAACTTTAACTTCAGCGGCAGTTTGCTCAGCTTTAGTTTCTTCAACCTTCACTTCGTCAAACTTAGTTTCCTCTACCTGAGGTTCTTCAATATTTGCTACTTCAACATTTGCAGCTTCAACTTCTACAGTGTCAACTGCATTAGTTTCTTCTGCAACAGGTTGTTCGCTATTCGTTGTCGCTAACTGCTCAGCTGCTTCTGATTTAACGGTTGCAGGTTTTTTTGTAACCGGTAAGATCTTTTCAGCTGCCGTTACAGGCACTTGTTGAACACTTTTTTGTAGTTGTTCAGCTTCCTGTTGAGGTGCTTGCTTATCCGCAATGTTATTAACATTTTCGGCAACAGGTACAGTGGCTTGTACTGAATTTTCTTCAATTGCTTGATCGTCTGATTCAGGGTAACGGCTAGTTACTGCTACTTCATCTGCATTATCTTGGTTACGTTTGTTATTACGTTGTCCATTGTTACGTAAGTAACGTGAACGACGACTAGGGATCGCAACAGGAGTATGTGCTTCTTGATTAGCTTGCTCAGATATCTCGTTCTCTTTTAGGTCTTTAGCATCATTAGCAGCAGGTGTTTCTGTTGCTGGAGTTTGCTTAGTCTCTTCAGGAGATTTTTTAACCTTAGCTTTCGGTTTTTTCGTTTCTACTACTGGTTGATTATTTGCTTCAACTTTTACATCAGCCATATCTGCGCTTTCTACCTTGCTAGTTTCGACTGCATTTTCAGGCTGTTGAACACGAACTTTCTTACGCATGTTACGACGTTTACGACGTGCGACGATAACTTCTTGGTTATTACCTTTGTCGTTATTATCTTGAGCCGGTTTTGCTTCGTTCTCGTATTTTTTAGTCTGTTGTGTTGCTTTGCGATCTGGAGACTTACGATTAGTGCGGCGATCAGTACTGTTGTCCGTTGTTTTATCGTTACGATCAGTGCGGTCGTTACGAGGATTGCGGTTACGGCTTTGATTGCTTTTAGTATTACGTGGGTTACGCGTATTACTAGGTTGCTCTTTTTTCTGTTCTGGTTTAGGAGAAGTTTCTGCTTTTACTTCTGGCTCTTTTTTTGAATCATCACTAAAGAATTTTGCAATAGATTGCACTATCTTAGTGAATAAAGAAGTCGTTGGAGTAACTACAGCTTGTGGTGCGGCTTTTGTTTCAACAGCAGCTGTTTCTTTATTTGGCGCACTAAAGCCTGTTAATAAAGGTTCCTCGATCTCATTACTTTCTATTTGAGCGATATTAGGAATATAAACTGTGTGTTGTTTTTCAAGTGCATCGTAATTGATGTCTTCTTTACCATCTTTACGCGTACGCTTCACTTCAAAATGAGGAGTAAGCAGATTTGCGTCTGGTATGATGTAAACTTCACAATTATGACGATTTTCGATTTTAGCAACTGATTTTCGTTTTTCATTTAACAAATAAGCAGCGACGGCAACCGGTACACGCGCTTGAATTTGAGCAGTGTTTTCTTTTAGACCCTCTTCTTCAATCAAACGTAGGATTGCAAGAGATAAAGAGTCATTATCACGAATTGTGCCTTGACCATGACAGCGCGGACAAACACGTGATGCTGATTCACCTAAAGAAGGGCGAATACGTTGACGAGACATTTCCATTAGACCAAAACGAGAAATTCGGCCTAATTGAATACGCGCTCTATCTTGACGTACAGATTCACGCATTCTGTTTTCAACTTCACGTTGATGACGAGCTGGTGTCATATCAATGAAATCGATAACTACTAAACCACCAAGGTCACGTAAGCGTAATTGGCGAGCGATCTCTTCAGCAGCTTCTAAGTTGGTATTAAATGCTGTTTCTTCAATATCGCCACCACGTGTTGCACGCGCAGAGTTGATATCGATAGACGTTAGTGCTTCAGTTGGGTCAATAACAATTGAGCCACCAGAAGGTAAACGAACTTCACGTTGAAAAGCAGATTCAATTTGGCTTTCAACTTGGTAATGTGTAAATAGTGGGATTTCACCTTGATATAGTTTAAGGCGATTAACGTAATCAGGGCGGATCATTTCGATATGATTTTTGGCTAATTCAAAAGTCTTAGCATGGTCAATCACAATCTCGCCAATATCACGGCGAAGATAATCACGAATTGAACGAACAATAACGTTACTTTCACGATGGATTAAAAAAGGAGCTGCTTTGGTTTTAGAAGCTTGATCAATAGCTTGCCAGTGATTAACCAGAACGTTTAAATCCCATTCTAATTCTTCAGCTGATTTACCAACGCCTGCGGTACGTACAATCAAACCCATACCATTTGGTAATTTAAGGTCAGATAATGCTGCTTTTAATTCAGTACGCTCATCACCTTCAATGCGACGTGAAATTCCGCCAGCTCTTGGGTTATTTGGCATTAGGACTAAATAGCTACCTGCTAAACTAATAAAGGTAGTTAGTGCTGCACCTTTATTACCACGTTCTTCTTTTTCGATTTGAATAATAACTTCTTGGCCTTCTTTAATAACATCTTTGATGTTAGGGCGACCTTTGAATGAATATCCTTCTGGAAAGTAGTTTCGAGCAATTTCTTTAAGTGGTAAGAAACCATGGCGGTCAGCGCCATAGTCTACAAATGCTGCTTCTAAACTTGCTTCAACACGTGTTATTTTACCTTTATAAATGTTTGCTTTCTTTTGTTCGTGACCTGGACTTTCGATATCAAGGTCGTACAGTTTTTGCCCATCAACGAGGGCGACACGTAACTCTTCTGCTTGAGTTGCGTTGATTAACATTCTTTTCATTTGTGAACTCTTGTTTTATTTTTTTCGTTATTTTTATATGTACTAACTGTTTTTGCATGCTTGACCTCATGTCTGGTTATACAATCTCTCGACTGGAAGTATTCTGAGGTGCGTTACAAAGCGGATACAAAAAAGTGTTAAATCAAAAATAATTTAACACTGCAGCGTTACATTCTAATCATTTGATTTGCTTTCGTAAATGCTATGCCTACTAGCGCTTTTAAAATCATAAAATCACGAGGCATTAACTTTGTTATTGTCGCATTTATATCTACTTACAAGCAACAAAGTTTTTACATATTATGTGATTAGGCGTGATAAACTTAACGAATGGAACAGATAAATCACTCAGTACGCATTATTGACATCGCTCAAGAAAATGCACAACAACGTATCGATAACTTTCTTCGCTTACACCTTAAGGGCGTGCCTAAAAGCATGATCTATAGAATTGTACGCAAGGGAGAAGTTCGTGTTAATAAAAAACGCATCAAACCCGATTACAAACTACAGGTAGGCGATAGTGTTCGTATCCCGCCAGTAAAAGTGGATCCGGAAAATGCATTACCGTCCCCTAAACTCAACAGCATCAAAAATTTAGAGTCAGAGATTGTGTATGAAGATGATGGTTTAATCATTCTTAATAAACCTTCTGGACTTGCGGTTCATGGTGGCAGTGGTCTAGATTTTGGTGCAATTGAAGGGTTACGCGCCTTACGTCCCGAAGCCCGATTTTTAGAGTTGGTACATCGCCTTGATAAAGCCACGTCAGGTTGTTTATTAATTGCTAAAAAACGCAGTGTATTACGTGCGTTACATGAACAACTTCGTCAAAAAACCATGAAAAAGCAATATTTTGCTTTAGTAAAAGGGCAGTGGAATATAAAAGACCGCTTAGTCCGTGAGCCGTTATTAAAAATACCTCAAGATTCTGTGGTTAAAGTGAGCCCATTAGGGAAAGCTTCAGAAACACATTTTAAAATTGTTCAGCGTTATGAAGGCGCAACCTTAGTTGAAGCGAGTCCTGTTACTGGACGAACGCATCAAATACGTGTTCATGCGGCATGTAAAGGACATAATATTGCCTGTGATGAACGTTATGGCGATAAAACTTTTGATAGTAATATGAAGTCATTAGGTTTAAACCGATTATTTCTACACGCTGCGCATATTACTTTTTTCCATCCTGTGCTAGAGAAAAGAATGACGGTGAGTGCCCCTCTTTGCCCGCGTTTAGAAGAATTATTAGGTAAATTACAGCGAAGCTAATATGAAACATCCATTAATTATTTTTGACTGGGATGGGACCTTAATGGATTCCATCGATAAAATTGTGCTGTGTATGCAGCAAGCAGCAAAAAATCAACAACAAGTTGTGCCTACAGAACAGGCAGTTAAGAATATTATTGGTTTAAGTTTATTAAAAGCAATGCAGCAGTTGTTTCCCTCGTTATTATTATCACAGCAAGCTTCACTGGTTGAGGCTTATCGTGAGCAATATAATACAATGCATCATATCGATACCCCTTTTTACGACGGAATCGCAGAGTTATTAACTCATCTGAAAGTACAGGGTTATGTTCTTGCGGTTGCAACGGGTAAGGGGCGTAATGGCCTTAACCGCATGATGCAAAAAACAAATACTGAACATCTATTCTCTGCAACCATATGTGCCGACGAATCGAACTCAAAACCGGATCCATTAATGATTCATTCATTATTAAAAGAATTGAATTTCAGCCCTTCACAGGCATTAATGATAGGTGACTCGAGTTACGATTTAGACATGGCAGCTAATGCGGGTGTTAAAAGTTTAGGTGTGAGTTACGGCGTACACGGACGAGACAAGTTAATGTTATCTAACCCCATTGCCGTTGTTGATTGTTTGGTATCGCAATTACATCGATATATTTAACCTCAGTTCTAGATAATGGAAGCACTCCTATATTTAAATTCATAAAGTTATATTACTTACTATAAAGTGCAGCTAGTGTTTTGCTTATCCTGAATAGAGAATTTTTAATTATGTTAGTCATTTTTTAAATATAGTTTTGGTAAAACGGCCATAGATTAATAAGGATCATAATGTTTAGCGAATATATAAAATTAACCGGTCGTGGTGAAAAAGGCCGTCGTTCATTGACGATGGATGAAGCACAACAAGCATTGACTGATTATTTAGAAGGTAGGGCAAGTTTATTACAATTGGCCGTATTGTTAATGTTACAACGTGTCCGCTGTGAAACACCCGAAGAAGCTGCAGGATATATTGCCGCATTACGTAATAAAGTGCCGAGAGAATGGCAGGGTTTATCTGTGGATCTGGATTGGCCATGTTTTGCTGGTAAAAAAAGACAGCCACCTTGGTTATTGCTAGCCGCAAAAGTATTAGCCGCTAATTGTGTTAAAATTTTACTACATGGGCATATGAGTGTTGATTTGGTGAAATATCAAGTCGAGTCCGCTTGCCCTGTTTTGAATATTACTATTGCAGATACAGCTGAAAAAGCACAATTGGCTTTGCAAAGTGACGCCTTAGTTTATGTTCCTTTATCTGCCTATTGCCCTGAATTAATTGAGCTATTAGCGCTAAGAGAGCAAGTTGGTTTGCGTACTCCCCTTAATACTGTGGCGCGCAGTGTTAACCCAAGTAATGCTCCCTATAGCATTCATGGTGTATTTCATAAAAGTTACGAAAAAATACATGCACAAGCAGCGCTGTTAAATAATGAACATAGTATTATTGCTTTTAAAGGTGAAGGCGGAGAAAGTGAAGTCAACCCTCGTGTTTCAACGTTGGCTTGTGGTGTTACGCAAATCAATGGTAAAGCACAATATATTGAGCAAGATTGGCCTACGTATTTAGAGGACTTCACCGGTGCACATACTGAGGTATCAGCAGAATACCTATTAAAAGTATGGAAAAAAGAGATTGATGATGCCTATGGTGATGCTGCTGTGATCACCACTATTGCAATGGTTTTGAAGCAGATGCAACCTGACTCTTCTCAAGATGAAGCATTACAAAAAGCCAAACAATTATGGGAAGGTAGGACTTTATAAATTTTCAGCTAATTAATCAGCTAATCAAAGTTCTCCGCTAACTAATAGATATAATTGAACACAAAAAAGGAAGCTAATTAGCTTCCTTTTTTGTTTAGTCGATAAACGTTGAGATTATCTAATTTTACGAATTTGTACAATCATGCCAAAAAGAGGATGATCTAAGTAATGGATCTCACCACTGCGTAAACGTCTTGTTTGGTCAAATAAAGTTTCGGTGACGACGGTTTTTGTTTTAACACGTTGTTGAGGCAATGCCTGATCTACAACTTGAACTGCATCATCCGCTGTACCAGAAATATCCGTTTCCAATTGTGGGTTGGCTAATACAGATTTTGAAGATGACACTTCTTTTTGCGTTTCGGTACGCACAATTAATTGACTTTCAATTTCTAAGTAACGTTGAACATAAAGTAAGAAATTACCATCTATCTCATATAAATCCCTAATTGCATTGTCTTTTTGTAACTCATCCAGTACATCTAATTTATCCGTTGCTGCAATAAGAAGAGGGTCTGTTTCCTGGGGGTTATTAAGTTGTGCTTTTGCTGCGTCTGCCGCTTCTTGTCTTTTTTGTGCAATGATTTCTTCTTTATAGATATCTAATGCATAGTTCTCACCAGCAAAAAGGTGAATAGGTAATGCATTTTGTTTACTCTGTACTGGCATGCGCCATGCAACATGTAATAAAGGCTTAAATAATTGATGGTTTTTAAGTCGGTTCAATTGTGACTTAAGTCTAAGATGATTACTGCTCAACCGCTGTAATCGATTCCCACCACTGATCATTTGTGCATCTGTAATTTGTACTGGGTTCTGTTCATGTAAACACGGATTATCACCCAAACAGTTTGTTGCTTGCTTAGCTTTTAATACCTCGAGGCGATCTCGTTTTTTTATGTAAACATTATTTTGATCTAATTGCTCACTGAGTTTTTGAACGTCAACATTACGCTTAAAAACGAGTATTTCAACATCAAACCAACGGTCACCAGCTGCTTGTATGTTAAATGAACATAGTGATGCGACGACTAATAATAAAGTAGAGCGAAAATTCAAAAGGTTGTCCTTTTATGAGATTTATTTGACAAGGTGTAATTTAAAGCTATCAAGTAATTGTTTCAACCAGTTTATGCGTTCTGCACTACTTTCAAGCGACATTGTGAATTTTAATTTACTGGGTCCGTCTAGTTTAAAGGTATTTGATTGCGTTTGCAGTAATGAAACAAGAAACATTGGATCCACTTTGGTATGTTCAGTAAAGGTGACTGCACCACCAAGTGCATGCGCTTCAATTCTCGCAATGCCAAGTTTTGAACAACGTTGCTTAATAGAGGTGACCGCTATTAAATTTTTAGTTGAATCTGGTAATAAGCCAAATCGGTCAATAAGTTCAACTTGGATTTCATTTAATTCATTATTATTCTTACTATTAGCAATACGTTTATATAACGATAAACGTGTATTCACATCGGCAATATAATCGTCGGGAATGAGTGCAGGTATGCGCAGTTCTACTTCTGCTTGTGTCGCTAATAAGTGTTCTAAACTAGGTTCTTGCCCATTTCGTAAAGCCTCTACTGCTTGGTTAAGCATATCCATATACAAATTAAAACCAATACTGGTAATCTGTCCGGATTGTTCATCACCTAATAACTCACCAGCACCACGTATTTCTAAATCGTGTGTTGCTAGTGTGAAACCTGCCCCTAACGTATCTAATGAACCAATCGCCTGTAAACGTTTTTTTGCATCTTTAGTCATTAATTTTGGCGTTGGGGTTAATAAATACGCGTAAGCTTGATGGTGGGAACGACCTACACGACCACGCAATTGGTGTAATTGTGCTAAACCTAGGTGATCTGCTCGATTTATAATGATCGTATTCGCCGTTGGAATATCGATACCCGTTTCGATAATAGTGGTACACACCAACACATTTTGGCGTTGATGATAAAAGTCTGACATCACTCGCTCAAGTTGTTGTTCATTCATTTGACCGTGAGCCGTTGAAATCCTAGCTTGTGGTAATAGTTGTTGTAAATCAGCCGCAGCTTTATCAATGGTCTCAACATTATTGTGCAAAAAGTACACTTGACCACCGCGCATAATTTCACGTGTAATAGCATCACTGATGGTCTGATCACTGCGTTGCTGTACGAATGTTTTTACTGCTAAACGTTTCGCAGGCGGTGACGCGATAATTGATAAATCTCGCATACCATTCATGGACATATTTAGAGTACGCGGGATCGGCGTTGCGGTCAGAGTGAGGATATCAATTTGTGCACGTAGGCGTTTGATCTTCTCTTTTTGGCGTACTCCAAAGCGATGTTCCTCATCGATAATTAATAATCCTAGGTCAGCAAACTTAATGCCATCACTTAATAGCTTATGGGTACCTATTAATATATCGATTTTACCATCGGCAGCCTCTTGTAAAATTTGTTTTTGTTCTTTGGCTGTTTTAAAGCGAGATAATACCTCGACTCTTACTGGCCAATTAGCGAATCGATCTCGAAAGTTTTCGAAATGTTGTTGCGCAAGTAGGGTGGTAGGGACTAATAAAGCCACTTGTCTTGCATTGTCCGTTGCCATGAATGCTGCGCGCATTGCGACTTCCGTTTTACCAAAACCTACATCGCCACAGACTAACCTATCCATGGGTTGCGATGAACACATATCCGATATGACAGCATTGATGGACAGTGCTTGGTCATGGGTTTCTTCGAAGGGAAAATCATCACTGAACGCTGCATAATTAGCTTTATTTAATTGATATTTATAACCTTTTTTTGCTGCACGTTGCGCGTAAATTTCTAATAATTCAGCGGCGACGTCACGTACTTTTTCGGCCGCACGTTTTTTCGCCTTGGCCCAAGTATCGTTACCTAATTTACTGATAGGCGCGGTTTCTACATCACTACCGCTATAACGCCCAATTAAATGCAACGAAGTAACCGGTACGTAAAGTTTGTCTCCGCGTAAATATTCAAGGGTCACAAACTCATTAACATTACCCGCCACTTCAATGGTTTGAAGGCCTAAATAACGAGCAACACCATGGTCAATGTGAACCACGGGTTGACCTACTTTTAACTCTGCTAAATTACGTACTATATGTTCAGAGTTTTCTTCATTTTGTTTGTCTTGGTTTTGACGCCTACGTTGGGTTATTTTATTTCCAAGTAATTCCGTTTCAGTAATAAATGCAAATTCACTGTCTATGATTAAAAAGCTATGTTCAACGCGACTCACTGTGATGAATACTTTACTTTTACTTTTAATACATTCGGAGATGTTTGAGATTGATTTAATAGCAAGCTTAAGCGGGTGTAATAGTTCTAACAACGCTTCTTTTCGCCCAGCTGATTCAACACTTAATACTACCTTACCGGAAAATTGTTTAATAAACTGTTCAATATTTTCCAGTGGTGCTTTGGCTTTATGATGTATTTTAATATCTGGTAAAGTAGTGAAAGGCAGATTGGTTTTCCCTGCCTTCGGTAACGCAAATGAGGTTGGCTGTAATTGATACTTAGGAAAAGCATTGATCTTTTTAAAGCATTGCTCTTGACGAAGGTATAATTCAATTGGTTGCAATAATGGACGTAATAAATCTACTCCACGTTCTTCAAAACGATGCGCAATGGTTTTCCAAAAATCATCCATCGCCTTTTGTATATCACCGACAACGCATAAACGTGTTTGTTTAGGGAAATAATCAAATAAAGTGGCTGTTTCATTAAAAAATAACGGTAAATAATACTCGATACCAGCGGGCAAATTGGTTTGCGAAATTTGTTGGTAGATAGAGTCAGCACTAGTACATATTTTCGCTGGAAACTTATCGCTATAAGCAGACTTAAACTGGCTTATTGCTTCTTTATCCGTTGCAAACTCATGCGCGGGCAATAATTTTATCTGTTTAATGGTGGGTAATGAACGTTGCGTTTCTGTATCAAATGGGCGTATCGAATCAACTTCGTCATCAAAAAAATCAATACGATAAGGTGTATCACTAGCCATCGGATAAACGTCTAACAAAGAGCCTCGAGCACAAAACTCACCGTGTTCTCTTACTTGATCAACGGCATAATAACCAGCTTCTTGTAATTGTTCGCGAAGTAATTGCAACTCTAATTTTTGCGAAGTTTTAACCACTAACGTATGTTGTTTTAAATAACTAGGTGGTGCTAATCTTAATAATAACGTCGTGATTGGAACGATTAATATGCCATCTTTCATGGATGGTAATTGATACAAGGTTTCTATACGTGTGGATATAATGTCTTGATGTGGTGAAAAATGATCATAGGGCAAGGTTTCCCAATCGGGAAATAAATTCACCTCATATTTGTTTTCTGCAAAGTAAAGTAACTCTTGATGCAGCTTAATAGCACTCGGTGTGTCATTAACGATCACAACTAAAGGAGATTTTTGCGGGTTAGCTTGAGCGCATTGATTAATGACAAAACTTTGGCTACTACCTACTAAATTGCCAAATTGTTGCGTATCAGTAGATGATTTTAAAGGCGGTATCTCGAGTAAATTTTTCATATTATTGACTTTTCTTCATTACTTTATTCTGATGATTATTGCGATATTAAACAGATTGCTGATGACTGTTTTAAGTTATTAACTATTTAATTCACGCTGTTTTGCTCGATTTTTAAGTTGTTGTGATTGCACGTGTAAGCTGGCTCTAATTAATAGTTCTCGATCTTGTTCTCGAATAAAGGTGTAGTTAAAAACACATTCGCTTTCTGAGCTATCTGAAACACAGGCATAACAGTATATGGCAGAGGATTCTTCAGGTAAAAATATTTTTAATCTAACATTATCACCCACTGCCCATTTATCACTGCCAGCAACAATGATACTTCCAGCACTGAATTTAATGCTTTGATGACGAGCCTGTTGCTCATCCTGTTGTGTTAACACATAACTTAATAACGTATTTATTTTTTGATTTTGAGCTTGTAAAAAATGCCAAAGAGCTTGCGTATTTTCACTATTAAGTTTTAAAGGGGCTAGCATACTGACATCAGCTTGCGCCAGATCACTGGCCATTCTAAATGGGCCCGGTATCTCTTCTTCAAAGGCGCCTTGGTCAATGGGTAATTGAGTTTCATTAACAGGGTGCAAGTTAATGGAAAGTGTATGCTGCACTAAAAAATATTCGTTATTATCCATGTTTGCTAACCAAGTCATTATTGAGTGTGAGTGAAACTATTTTGTAAGAGTTTTGTCTGTCTTAGCGATTAAAGATACATTAGAATGGCGACTATTAAAATGTAATCAATGAGATAAGTCTATATTGAGGCTTAATTCTGGTTACAGAGATCGCAGTTATTTATTAAATATCTTGTTAGTCATGTTATTTACAATATCGATAGCTTTGTATCATTCAATTGATCAGTGTAGTAATAACTAATTATTGTTAGATAATTTATCTTAGAAATCCGTGCACAGTAGGGTATTGACTCGCTTTGCTTATCTCCATTTTAATTATAAGTGGCGTCATCATAAACAACTATTAAAAGGCAGTTATGTTTTATCCTTTAAGTGTATTTATCGGTTTACGGTATACAAAATCTAAACGTAATAATCAATTTGTATCGTTTGTTTCAATATTTTCAACTGGTGGCATTATTTTAGGCGTATTAGCATTAGTTACCGTCTTATCCGTTATGAATGGTTTCGAAGGGGAATTAAAACAGCGTATCCTTGGCGCGATCCCACAGGCTAAACTTAGTAACCAAGCAAAGACCATTGACCATTGGCAACAACGTGTTGATGCAATTCCTGAAGATCCCCTCGTCATTGCTATTGAACCGATGATTAATGCTGAAGCGATATTGCAAAGCACAACGGCTTTGCAAGGTGTGAAGTTAGAAGGTATCTACCCGCAGAAATATAACAGTAAAATAGTCAAAAACAATATCTTTATGGGTGGCCTAGAGCTGTTGAAACCTAGTCAATATAACATCATTATTGGCGACCAATTAGCAAAGCAATTAAATGTGGGTATTGGTGACAAAGTACGCGTCATTTCCACCAGAGGGGCTCGTTATACACCAATTGGTCAAGTTCCTAGTCAGCGTAATTTTACCGTTGTTGGTTTATTTGATGTGGGTTCTGACGTTGATAAGTACTTGGTATTAATGCATGTCCAAGATGCGGCACGTTTAATTCGTATTCAAACAGATCAAGTGACGGATCTGCGTTTTTATTTTACCGAACCCTTTGCCGTTGAAAATTGGCAGCCTCCAGTACTCGAAAAAGATGAAATCTTATTAGACTGGCGTAGTACGCACGGTGAACTTTTTGCCGCAGTTAAAATGGAAAGGAATATGATTTGGTTATTATTGTGTTTAATTATTGCGGTCGCTGCATTTAATATCTTATCCTCATCGGTGATGGTGGTAACGGATAAAAGCGCCGAAGTTGCGATATTAAAAACCCTAGGGATTCAAGCGTCTACGATCAACCTTATTTTTATTATTCAAGGTGCTTTCAGTGGCATTCTTGGCGCATTATTAGGGACAGGTTTAGGTTTGTTATTAAGTACTTACATTAATGAAGTGATGTCATTTTTAGGACTGCATCTATTAGCGAATGCTTCCGGTGGTACTCGACTCTTACCCGTTATACACGAACCATTTCAAATAGTATCGATTATGCTTGGTGCTATGTTGTTAAGTTTATTAGCCACTTTATACCCTGCATATAGAGCAGGAACAGTGAGCCCAGTCGAGGCATTAAGATATGAATAATTCAATTATAGTTTGTCAGAACTTAAGTAAAATATATCAAGAAGGGCGCCTAGCCACGACTGTGTTACAAGGTGTCAATTTGACCGTGGAAAAAGGAGAGTTACTAGCTATTGTAGGTACTTCTGGATCAGGTAAAAGTACGTTATTACATTTACTTGGGGCACTGGATGCCCCGTCTACTGGAGAGGTTATTTTTAATGATAATAACATTCATAAACTCTCTTCAAAGCAGCAAGCGAAGTGGCGTAACCAAGAGCTAGGTTTTGTTTACCAATTTCATCACTTATTATCAGAGTTCACTGCATTAGAAAATGTTGCCATGCCATTATTGATTGCAGGTGAGCCAGTTAAAATTGCGCAACAAAAAGCAACTGCATTATTAGAAAGAGTGGGGCTTAGTGAACGCATTCAACATCGACCTGCTGAATTATCTGGCGGTGAAAGGCAACGTGTTGCAATAGCACGTGCATTAATTAATAAACCTTCTCTTGTCTTAGCTGATGAACCTACCGGAAATTTAGATGCTAAAAGTGCAGAGTCTGTTTATCAGTTATTACGAGAATTAAATAGTGAACTTGGTACCGCTTTTATTGTGGTGACTCATGACCAACAGTTAGCCAATAAATTGCACAGACAATTATACATGGCGAACGGTATTTTACAGGACACTCCGTAATGTTTAGACCTTTACCATTATTTATTGGGCTACGTTATAGCAAAGCAAAACATAAAAATAAGTTTGTATCCTTCATTTCAATGGCTTCTATATTTGGCATTATTTTAGGTGTTGCTGTCTTAATTGTTGGCCTTTCAGCGATGAATGGCTTTGAAAAAGCATTACGAGATCAATTGTTAACCGTGATCCCGCATGCGGAATTAGAAGTTGTTAAAGGGGAGTTTAAAGATGAAACGGCTATTCTTTCTAAAATAAGAGCACATCCAGGTGTACTAGGTGCAAGCCCTTACATAGTGATGAATGCCCTGTTGCAAAAAGATATTAATATGAAAGCATTGCAAATGCGCGCCATTACTCCTGAAAGTGAAACGCAAGTGACCGCGATAGAGCAGTATATTAAACAAGGAGGCTGGGAGTTATTAAGCGCAGATGAAAACAGTCTTATTCTAGGTGAGCCGGTTGCCAAACAACTAGGCATTGAGGTAGGGCAATCTTTATCATTATTATTACCTCAAATTGGCTCAACGAAGCTTAAAGCTCCACGCAAGTTTACCTTTATCTTAACGGGTACCTTTAAAATGGGTGGGCAAGTTGATACTACATTGGGTTTTATCCATATCAACACGGCTAAAAAAATGCTTAACCTTAACCATGCTACAGGTATTGCCTTTAAAGTTGAGGATGTTTTAAAAGCACAGGTTCTGTCACGAGAGGTGGCGTATAGTATCCCTGTGTATATGTATATTAAAAGTTGGATCACAAGTCAAGGCTACTTATATCAAGATATTCAAATGGTTAAATCATTGATGTACGTTATTTTATTATTAGTAGTTGCCGTTGCTTGTTTTAATATTGTATCCACATTGGTAATGGCTGTGAATGAAAAACGCAGTGACATTGCTATCTTAAAAACAATGGGGATGGGGAAGTGGTCTCTACGTGCTATTTTTATGGTTCAAGGTGCGTTTAATGGCCTCATGGGAAGCCTACTAGGCGCGTTACTGGGTATCTACTTAGCTAGTAATTTAAGTCAGTTCTTTAGTGCGGTTGAAAATATTTTAGGTAGAAAGTTTATTTCTGGGGATATCTATTTTATTGATTATTTACCCTCACAAATCAACTATGACCAAGTGATCATTATTACACTGATTGCTTTTGTTATGAGTATCGTTGCAACGATATACCCCGCATGGACCGCGAGTAATATTGAACCTGCAAAAGAGTTAGGTTACAGCCACTAACCACTTGCCACTTTATCTCGATGGCCGTAAATCATGATGATCACAGGCCATCTAATCTATAGCATTACCATTTAAGAATGTAGCTATTTAGACACCTATATAGTCATTTAACCGTATATGCCACCTATATCAGTTTTACGGTAGCTATTAACCGTATATGTAGTAATCAGGTAACAATCTAACAAACCTTTCTTATGTTCACGTTAATAAATAAGCAAAAAAAAGCGCATTAATAAATGCGCTTTTAAGAATATATCAGTAATTTAGTAAGCTAAAGTAGCATCTAAAATACTATCGGAGACTGATCATTAATCGTCTAAAATACCAAGAATGCTTAATAAGTGGATAAAGATATTAAAGATGTTTAAGTATAAAGAAACAGTCGCTCTAATGTAGTTAGTTTCACCACCGTTAATGATACGGCTAGTATCAAACAGAATAAAACCAGACATTATCATGACTACAACACTACTGATCACTAATTGGAAAAGTGGGATCTGTAGGAAAATATTAGCAATAATTGCAACAATTACAGCAATCATACCTGCCATTAAAAATCCGCCCATAAATGAGAAATCTTTTCGGCTAGTTAATACGTAAGCTGATAATGCAAAGAATATTATTGCGGTAGTACCAAGTGCCTGCATAATTAAAGCAGGGCCGTTTGGCATTGTTAGGTAATGGTTTAGCATATTACCTAGTGACGCACCCATCACACCAGTAAACATGAATACCCAGAATATACCCTTGCTAGAATTCGCTGTTTTAGACACTACAAATAAAAGACCAAATCCAACTAGCATTAAGACAAGTGACATCATTGGGCCGATACCTACCATTGTCGCAATAGTTGCAGTGACTGCACTAAACGCTAATGTCATGCCTAATAGCATATAGGTATTCTTTAATACTTTATTAATTGAAACTCCAACACCTTGTGCTTTAGTGTTAATTGAAGAATTCATAATTTACTCCGTTGAATAATGATTGTTAACAACATCATAACATCAGATTTTTTGCTTGTGCAGTATTTTTTATTGAGATAATGAAATAGCAGAAAGTTTTTAACTGCAAGCCATACCAGTGCGCATATTTGCTTGATCATTGTTATTGCTTAAAAGAGGGTATTATTGCGTTGTGTTTGATTGGAGAGCTTGAAATTAAAAAAGGCACTATAAAAGTGCCTTATTAGTATTGGGACATAGAGGTAGAAAGTGCTTATTTAGCGCCTTCGATAATACCTACAAATTCCTCAATGATTAGTGCTGCACCACCTACTAAACCACCGTCGATGTCTGCTTGAGCAAATAGCTCTTTTGCACTGTTTGCTTTAACACTACCACCGTAAAGGATCTGTACTTTCTCAGCAACAACTTCACTTTGCGCTTTTAACCAAGAACGGATATGTGCATGAACTTCTTGTGCTTGCTCAGAAGTTGCAACTTTACCTGTACCGATAGCCCAAACTGGTTCGTAAGCGATTACTGAGTTTTCTAATGCTGCGATACCAGTAACATCAACCACTGCTTTAAGTTGAGTTTCAACAACAGCAAAAGTTTTATCAGTTTCACGTTCTTCTAGTGTTTCACCGATACATAATACAGGTACTAAACCATTTTCTTGAATCGCAACAAATTTAGCTGCAACAACTGCATCAGTTTCGTTGTGGTATTGACGACGCTCTGAGTGACCTACTAGACTATATTTAGCGCCAAACTCTTTAACCATAACAGGTGAAGTCTCACCTGTGAATGCGCCTGCAACATTTGTGCTCACATCTTGTGCACCAAATTCAATGCTGCTGTCTGCTGTTAGGTTTGCAACTTGTTCAATAAAAATTGCTGGTGGGCATACTGCAACTTCAACATTAGTTGCTGCATCTGCTGCACTTTCGATACCTTTGATCAATGTAGCTACTGATTCTTTTGTACCGTTTAGTTTCCAGTTACCCATTACAAGAGGTGTTCTCATGTTTGACTCCGTTTTTTATATTGAAAGTTATATTAAAAGTAAAATTGAAAAAATTATATTGAAAATTAAATTAAAGCTTTATGTTCTTAAATAAGCTGGTGACCATGAGTTAGTCTCTCACTAATTCACATCATTCTTTGATTATGCGCGTAAATTATCTCTTATCGACCGTAAATACAAGGCTAGGTTGACTTAAAGGCTACTCTTTATTGGGTTAAATCAATAAAGAGTTTAATTTAACTGAGTAACAAGATTAATTGACCTCTGTAATTTGCACTGCTTGATGCTGTTTATAAAATTCGTTGTCAGCTGTTACTTGGTTTGATAATTGCTCACTGGCTGGTTGTTTAAATGATTCCTTATCAAAGGCAATATCTCCGCCATCAATCACACCGGAATCCTTAGTAATGGATTTAAAATCAAATAAGCTAGTATCTGCTAAATGCGAAGGAACCACGTTTTGCATAGCAGTAAACATAGTTTCTAAACGACCTGGATAATTGACTTCCCAATCATTGAGCATATCTTTTGTTAATTGACGCTGTAAATTAGGCTGAGAACCACATAAATTACATGGAATAATTGGGAATTTTTGCAGTGTAGCAAACGCTTCAATATCTTTTTCTTTACAGTAAGCAAGCGGACGAATAACTACATGCTCACCATTGTCTGAAACAAGTTTGGCCGGCATCGACTTGAGTTTGCCTGCAAAAAATAAGTTAAGCATCATGGTTGCTAACATATCATCGCGGTGGTGACCGAGTGCAATTTTAGTGGCGCCAAGCTCTTTCGCAGTCTTGTATAAAATGCCTCGGCGTAAACGCGAACAAAGGCTACAAGTAGTTTTTCCGGGTTGTAGCTTTTCTTTAACGATACTGTAAGTATCTTGTTCTACTATTTTGTAGTCAACACCTAATGAGTCAAGGTATTGCGGCAATATATGCTCAGGAAAGCCTGGTTGTTTTTGATCTAAGTTAACCGCAATGATATCAAAGTTGATAGGCGCAACGGCTTTAAGCTGGCTTAGCATTTCCAATAGGGTGTAGCTGTCTTTACCACCAGATAAACAGACCATGATTTTATCACCATCTTCGATCATATTATAATCTGCAATGGCTTGTCCGGTTTGTCTACGCAACACTTTATTTAATTTTTTAAGGTTGAATTGATCTTTTTCTGAGAGTTGTTGCGTCATGGTATGCCTTGTTAATGGAGTATTAAAACAAGGCGCATTGTATAAAAAGAGGGGCGCAGATGCAAAGAGTAAAGGTCCCGCTAATGCATCTATAATGGAGTCGGCTCGGCGATTAAATAACCTTGTATCCCATCGATATACATGCTTTCAAGGATTTGCTTTTGTTCTAAGTGCTCAATACCTTCAGCGATAACTTGGCACTCCATTCGATGTGCAACATCAATGATCATGCGAATAAATTGTTGATTTGCACTATCTGATTCGAGGTTAGTAATTAAACTTGCGTCAAGTTTAATATAATCAGGTTTTAACTCTTCAAATAAACGAAAAGAACTGATCCCTTTGCCGAAATTGCAAATGGCAGAACGACTTCCCGCTCTTTTGAGCATATTAAAAACACGTTTACTCGCAATCAAGTTATGGCCTAATAAACTTTCAGGAACTTCAAATACCAAGGAACCAGCTACATCGGGCTCTCTTAATAATAATCGCTCTAGCCATACCATAAAGCTACTATTGTGCATCGCCGAAGAACTAAGGTTTATACCCCATCTAGTGCTATATTCTGTACGAAGACGACTACGATAAATTATCTTTTCAAGAATTATCTTTTCAAGTTTAATTATCGTATCAGTACGTTGTGCCATGGAAAAAACAGTATCAGTTGGAATGGTGTTGTTATGTTCACTGACAAAACGTGTAAATATTTCCTGATATCCTTTCATATTACGATGAATAGCTTGAACAGGTTGTTGTAAAAAAGTGAATGAACGATTAGTTATGATATCAGTAATAATTGATCGCCAATGCTGTTCACCGACTTGCAGTGTTTGGTTATCTATATTCTCTTCAAAAGCCCATGCATTAATACCACTGGTTTGAGCCTTTGCCAGTGCAATATCGGCTCGTGCTAACACATGCTCGGGTAATTGATTGGAGGAAATTAAAGTCATGCCATTAAAGGCAACATTTTCAAGGTTGTTAAGTAGTTGATATTGATCAAACTTTAGTTTTAGTTCATTGGCTAATTGCTGCGCATCGCCAATACTCATGCTATGACTAATAAAAGCAAATTCAGATCCTGAAATCCTAAATAAATGGATATCTTTATATTTATCAAGAACACCGTTAATGATATTTGCAACATTTACAACAAATTGATCGCCTTGTTGAAATCCACGGTGCATGTTAACCACTGATAACTCAAACAGTCGAATGATAGATAGGATGGCATGTTTACGATTACTTTCATCGGATAAAAACTCAGTAAGTTCTTTCCTAAATACATGGCGATTATTTAAGCCTGTTAATGAGTCCGCATTTATTTGTTGCGATAATAACGAGATCTTTTCTTTTTTACTGTGCAAAGCAGAATCAAATAGACGTCTTTGTTCAATGAGTTCGATAGTGACCTTTTTAAAAGGTGTTATTTTAGATTTTTCATTAACGATTTCATTGACTAAGGCACTTTCTATTTTTTTTAGTAATCGAAATGAAATGGTATGATACAACAGCAAAGTGATAATAAGTGCGCTGACAATCAGCACTATAATAGATTGATATAATTTAAATAGTTCCGCATGAACACTTGTATATTGAATGCTTTGATTTTCAGTTGGGCTGTTAAAATTAGAAATCGGGGAGGGTAGTAAATTATTGAAAAGCTGGTTGACTGCTTTTTGACTATAAACAAGCGGGCTATTAAGACGGCTATTATTAATTTTTATATAACTAAATTGACTAAGTTCGAGGCTTTCTTCTAGCTCACCAATACTAGTAATAGTTGGTAATAAAGCTAGCTGAGAGTACGTTTTAGGTAGTTGTTGTTGCTCTAGTAGTATCGTGTTAAACGCACTTTTAGTTGCAATGATTAATGCCAAAGCTATCAATAAAGTGATCAAAGTAGAGATCCAAAGGCTTTTTTTATAATCGTTCACTTAACCTTCTCCTCGCATTAAAAACTGATTGTTATTGATAAGTGGTTATTAATATTGTTATTAATAAATAGCTATTAGTCTTTTTTATAAAGATGAAATAAAATGCTGATTATTATCTTTAATATAAGCTATTCAATACGTTCCTATGACAAAGCTTGCTCAATATAGAAAATAAGAAATGCTTCAAGCGGGATAGTATAGACCAAAAGTGGTAGTTTATTTACTTTTTTATTGAATAAATGTTATTTTCGATAGTCTGGTTGGTGACTTAATAACAAATATTTTGTTTGCTCTTCCTGTGGCGACTCACAAACGCTCTTAGCTGTACCTTTTTCAATGATTTTCCCCTGATGTAATACCAGGATTTGATCACTCATGTGTTTGACTAAATGCATATTATGCGCAACAAAAATATAACTAGTTCCTTTAGCTTTTTGTATCTTTAGTAACAGGTTAACGATTTTAAATCGCAATGAAATATCTAATGTAGATAAAATTTCATCGGCAATAATAATATCAGGATTTAAAATCATAGCGCGTGCGATGGCCACTTGATGCTTTTGTACACTGGATAACATATTAGGGTAAAAAGCTAAATAATCAGGTAACAATCCTACTAATTTTAAGGTTTCCAGAATTTGCTGATGGCGTTGTTTGTCATTTAAATCTGTATTTAATTGTAAAGGTGCATGTAGTATTTTCCCTACCGTCGTTTTAGGGTTTAACGAGCTACTTGGGTCTTGAAAAATCATGCGTATGGATAAACAACGTTGCTGAGAGTTAAGCGAACTAAGATGTTGTCCTTTTACGTAAATATCGCCGGAGTTTGCTATTAACATACCACCAATCGTCCTGACTAACGCACTTTTTCCGGATCCACTTTCACCAACTACTGCCAATGTTTGACCAGGCTCTAGGGTGAAACTGACAGGTCCGAAAGCAAGTTGCTCTCGACTACTGAGAATACCCGTTGCATGTTTAAAACTTTTACACAGATTCGTCACTTTTAATAACGGCTGCACATTTAGCTCACTTTGGTTGGATAGTGACATCGGAAACTATGACCTTTTTTAGTCGTTAAAGTAGGGTTTTCAACACATATTTTTTGTGCTCTAGGGCACCGAGGCCCTAGTCGGCAACCGATTGGCAATTGGTTCGAAGAAGGAATATTACCGGGTAACGTGTACAGTTGCGCTTTATGCTCATTAAATTGTACATTATTGATTAATGTTTTTAACATAGATTGTGTATAGGGGTGCATGGCACTGCCCATTATTTGCTTATAAGATCCTGATTCAACCGTTTGTCCACAATAAACTAAGGTCATATAATCGGATATGTTACTGGTATTGGCAAAATTATTACTTAATATAAGCAGAGTCGTATTATTTAATTGGTTAAGTTTATATAACAAGCGAAAAATTTGTGATTGAGTAACTGCTTCCATTGCAGTGGTTGGTTCATCGGCAATAATTAAACGTGGACTATTAGCAATCGCCATGGCAATCATCACTTTCTGGCAAACACCCTCTGAAAGTTGGTGTGGGAAACAATTTAATACTGCCACATCATTCTGAATACCTACTTTGTGTAACAACTCTTTAATTTGTAAGCGTCGTGACTGTACGTTTACTTTTTTAATCTTGGTCAATATTAAACGAAAGCGTTGTTTCCACGTTTTTTTGGGTAATACTGATTCAATTTGAACGCGTATTTTTTGACTTGGATCGAGATAAGAGCTGGGCTCTTGAAAAATAACTGAAATTTCTTTACCTAGAATTTGACGTCGTTCTTTATGCGTGAGTTTTGATAAATCCGTCTTGCCTAAAAACATTCGATCAGCTGTAACCGTCCAGTTGCTATTATGTAAGCCTAATATCGCTTTAGTGATCAGTGTTTTCCCCGAGCCAGACTCACCAATTAAACCGTGAATAGAACCATCTACTATATTCAGAGAAGCCTTGTCGATTACTCGAATTTTTCCCTGTGCAGTATCAATGTCAATACTTAGGTTTCTGATATCCAATAAAGCCATTATTCTTCACCTTCAAGTACAGCGTGCCGTAAACCTTCTGAAAATACATTTACGATAATAATTACTGCGAAAATAGCAATCCCTGGAAAAGTAACCAACCAAGGAGAAAGGTAGATGAGTTCCATACTGCTTGCGATTAAAGATCCCAATTCAGTTTGAGGTAATTGCGCACCAAAACCTAAAAAGCCTAGTGTCGCAATTTCGATAATCGCCATGGTAAATAAACGGTTAATAATAGTAACGGTAGGCTCTAAAATATTAGGTAAAATACCGTATCTAAATAAACGCGTTTTTGTTGCCCCATCAAGTTGTATTGCAACAATATATTGTTTACTTAACTCTTGTTCAATGGCCAAAAAACTAGAACGTATAAATTGCGGCAGTAATGAAAGAGAGATAGCAATCAGGCAGTTAGTGTAACTAGGTCCAAAGATGGTGATCAGTATTAATGCTGAAAGCAATGTTGGAATCGCTAATAAAGCATCTAATAAATGATGTAAGACACTTGCTTTAACACCTTTTGTAAGAGCGGCTGCAGCCCCGATCAGCATGCCAATAATACCGACCAAAAGTGTAATGATTAATGCTCCGCCTAAAGTCAGTTGCAGTCCATGAAATAAACGAGAGAGAGAGTCCCTACCTAAATCATCGGTTCCCAAAATATGATTGGTATTGCCTCCTTCGACCCAATAAGGGGGTAATAACATACTATCAGGGTTTTGCGCCAAGGGAGAATGAGGTACAAACCAAGGGGCAAATAGAGAGATAATAATCAAAACAATCATTAACCACATAGCCACCACTGCAATTGTTTTGGTTTTAAAAATAGACCAAATATAACCTAATGGTGATTGAATTTTATCTTCATTAAAGCCGTTATTTATCAGCATATAAGGAACCTCGTCTTAATGGGCTAATAACAACCATGAGAATTTCGATGAAAATACTGAAGGATAAAATAAATCCGCTAATAATTAATATACCAGCAGGTAATACTAAATAGTCGCCTGTTTTCAATGAAATAAATAACCATTTACCTATACCATTTAAGTTAAATACAATTTCAATGGTCATCGCAAAAGAGATAATGGTGCTTAATTGCAGTCGTAATTGCGGAATAATAGGAGGTAGCGCATTTTTTAATGCATGTGCAAAAACGATTTTTGTTCGAGAAAAACCTTTTGCATAGGCTGCTTGTATATAATTGCTTCGCATCACCATAGTCATGGAGTGACGGGTTAAACGTACAATCTCAGTGATTAAGAAAAAGGATAAAACTAATGCAGGCAGAATTAAATGTGCAACACGGTCTATAAATGCGAATAGCTCATATTGTTCGGTTACCATTAATGTATCAATTAACAAAAATCCCGTCACAACCGGCACCTCATAGATCAAACTGAGATTACCATCAACGGGCAATACTTGCCCCCATACACTAGGCAGTAATACCGCCATTACTCCGACCCAAAAAACTGGCAATGCGAGCCCCATGATCGCAATAGTCATGATTGCATAATCTAAACGAGTATTTCTAAATAAACCGGCTAATAAACCCAGTGGAATAGCGATAATACTAGAGAAAATTAATGCAGTGAAACAAAGCTCAAGTGTTGACGCGAAAAATATTAATCCACGCTCGAGTAAGGATTGATTATCCACGGAAGAATAACCGAGATCACCATTCATAATTTGCCATAAGTAAGCAAAATATTGCTTTATATAACCATTAGAGTTAACAACTGTTTCGCTGTTAACTGAGACAATACGATCGGTAGCAAATGCAATGATAGTCAAAATCAGTGCAGTGATTAATAGCAGGTTTAGACGTCTTAATAAAAATGACAGCATCTTAATTCAAATCTTGTTTAATGGCATTTTGGAAATTAATACCCGTTAAAGGATTAACTTCCACATTTAAAATTGACTTCGAGATAGCATCTAACCTTAATACATGTGCGATAGGCAGGTAAGGACGTTGCTTGTAAACTTCGTCTTGTATCTGATAATAGTTTTTTATACGTTGTGCAAAATTAGACTCTGTTATCGACTGATCTAATAATACTTGCACCTTAGGTGAGCACCAATGGCTACTATTACCACTTTCAGCTGATGAATTACAGCTTAGGAGTGGTCTAAAAATACTATCAGGATCGTCAATATGAACATTAATGCCGGTTAAATAAGTATCATAATCACCACTTCGTAAGCGTGCTTTTAAAGCGGCACCACTTAAATTAATGATATCTGTTTTAATACCTATGTCATTGAGGTTCGCTTGTATTAATTCTGCTGTTTTATGAAAATTAGGGTTAAATACATCGGAACTATCTGGTAATAAAATAGTTAATGTCTTAGAAAAGTCATAATTTAATAAGGTTAAATTTTGACGCGCTTTTTCTGGATCATATAAGTCTTCCTCAAAACGCGGTTTTAATGCCCATGATTGTTTACTTAATAATGTATCCGTTTGTATTGCGCTACGAAAATAGACAGCCTGTAAAATGGTTTTTTTATCAATAGCTTGTGACAGCGCTTGACGAACTTGATTGTGTTCTAAAATAGGGCGCTCAGTATTAAATGCCCACAGTGCGATATTAGCCGTTGATTTACTATTTAAGGTAATATTTTTGTTTTTACTTATGGTTTCTAACTGGCTTGCCGCAGGATAAGAGATTGCATCGCACTCTCCCGATAATAATTTTGTGTATCGTTTTGTTGCACTAGGATTGGTAAAATAAATTAAGTTTTCAATATTAGTCATTGATTGCCAATAAAGCGGATGTTTTTTGTAACGAATAGTGCCATTACTATCAAAGCTTTTAAATTTAAAAGGCCCGGTACCAATAGGCTGAAAATCGATATTTTCCTGCTGACCTTGTTTTATCAATTGGTCTGCATATTGTTTTGAATGAATCACTGCATAATGTGCAGCAAGGTTTGCTAACAGTGTTACATCGGGTTTGCTTAAAACAAATTCAACCGTATAGTCATCAATCTTATTTATCTCTGATAGCAGATCCGTGAAGGGATGATTATAAAAATAGTTTTCCGTCTGTTTATTCACTTTATGATACGCATCTTGAACATTAAGCATGCGATTAAAACTAAATAAGACATCATCTGCATTTAAAAAGCGCGTTGGTTTAAAAAATTCTGTTTGATGAAAGCTAATATTGTGACGTAATGAAAAGCGATAGCGTAATTTATCATCACTACGTTGCCAACTTTCAGCTAAATCAGGAATAAATTTATTAGTTTTAGGATCAATGGTCACTAAGCGGCTATAAATTTGATGTGTGGTCGCATCTAAGCTCGCAATATCATGACTAATTTGAGGATTAAACGAAGTAGGTAAACTTTCTGTGCAATAGATAAGAGTATTTTGTGTTAGTGCTTTATTTTGATAACAGCCGCTAAGGGTTGTGATAAAGAACAATAAGCATATTAAACGCATAAAGCTATTCTATTCCATTAGAGTGAGGTGTGTAATTTAACATTAGCGCCGCTTAATTAACATATTAAATGTGGGTAAACCTATTCGTTCCTGTTAAAGATGGCAATAAAGTATCGGTTTAATGCATTAGGTCATCTTTATGCCTAGAATTCGTTCAACCCATTATTTACTGATTGTTACATCTTAGCTTACAGATCGTTGTAGTTTAAAGAGTAAGCACTATAAAGCTATTTATTCTGCCTGATGACTTTTAATTAGCGACTTTTAATTAGTTACTTTTAATTTGTTATTTTTAATTAATGACCTTTATGTAAGTACTTCTAACTTAGTGGCAATACGGTAGCACAGTAAAATCGCGGTTAAGCCAAATATAATGCTACCTAATGCTTGTCCAATCAATATTCCTTGAGCGCCATAATAATAGGCTCCAACACTAACAAAAGGAATAGTGCCTAAGGACATTTTTCCAAGATTCAATAATGTAGCCATTTTAGGGCGACCCACATTATTAAGAAAAGACATCGCGACTAAGTTCATTGCCACAAATATAAAACTAACGCTAACATACTGACAAAAAAAGCGGATTAACATCGCCGTATCCGACCCTGCATTAAACAAAGAAACGAGGTATTCTTGCAATAGTGAGAGGGTTAATGCTAAAACAAAAACGTATTTAATAATAAAATTAAGTGATTGATTTAAAGTTGTTTTAACACGTTTAAATTGCTTTGCACCTAAGTTTTGACTGATGATTGGGCCAATTGCGCCAGGCATAGCAAACAACATTACAAAAGCGACGGGGATCAAGCGACTAATAATTGCCCAACCAGCAACATAACTCCCGCCAAATTTAGCCATTTCATAAGTAATATATAAATGACTTAGTGGCGTGGCGACTTGAGTTAAGGAAGCGGGAATCGCAACTGCGGTGATATTTTTTGTGTGTCTGATAAAGTCATAAAATGTAATACGAGTAATAAACCCACAAACCATAATTAGGTAAAAAGCAGCAACCAATAACATCACACTTCTCGCGACGATTGCAGCAAAAGCTGCCCCTTCAATATTTAACTTAAAATAAAAGATAAACAGAGGATCAAGAATAACATTGCACACACCGCCTGCTAGGGTGCAATACATGCCTAACTTAGCTTTACCTAATGAGCGTAGTGTTGCTGTGATCTGCATTGCGAGAGCAATCAGTGGAAAAGAAAAAATGGTTATTTTTAGATAAGCAATGGCCGCATCTAAAGCAACACCATTAGCACCTATTAATGTTAATAGTTGCTTAGCATTTAAAAAAATAGTGACCGTGATTAGACAACTAATTACCAAGGTTATTAGATAACAGCTCATTGAAGCCTGTTTAGCTTGCTGTTGATGGCCTTGACCTATTAACTTAGCAACAACAGCTGAGTTAGCAATGACCATAGCGATAGTCAATGAGGTGGTAAAAAATAATAGGGCTGCTGCATAGGCAATGGCAGCAACCAAGTGAGGTTGGTTTAATAAACTAATAAAATAGATATTAATCAAATCAACAACAAAAAACACACTCAAGGCAACCGCATTGGTCAGCGCCATTTTTAATATATGCTCAGGAATATTGCCTTGCGTAAATTTAGGCGCGATTGAGTTCATTGATTAACGTGTAAACCTGCAAATTTATCCAACAATTGTTGCTGCGTTTCAACATGGTTAGGATCGATAATGATACAGTTGATAGGGCAAACTGCGACGCAAGTTGCCTGTTCATAAAAACCAACACACTCTGTACATAAATCTGGATTAATTTCATATGTTTCAGCCCCAAAGGTGATTGCTTCATTAGGGCATTCTGGATCGCACATATCACAATTGATGCAACTGTCTTCTATTAATAAAGCCATGTTATTTACTATGCGGGTTGCGAGTGTCTGTACCCTGTGTCAAGTTTCTCATCAGTAAACCGTGGCTTAAATCGATCTCTTTTGGCACTGGAATATATAAAACATGACCCGAACCCGGCGCTACATCCACTAATTCACCTTTACGGTTATGCAACTCTTCTAACTTAAAGTTGATGTTACCCTGCGGGGTCATTAGCTCTAGCTTGTCACCCACTAAGAATTTGTTTTTAACATTTATTTCTGCAAGACCCTGTTGGTTACGACCGGTGATTTCTCCCACAAATTGTTGGGTTTCACTGATTGAATAGCCGTAATCATAGTTTTGGTATTGATCATGGGTATGGCGGCTTAAAAAACCTTCTGTGTAACCACGATGTGCAAGGTTTTCTAATGAACTCATTAATGATGGGTCAAAAGGGCGTCCTGCAATGGCATCATCCATGGCTTTACGGTATACCTGAGCGGTACGAGCACAGTAATAGAAACTTTTTGTACGACCTTCAATTTTTAAAGAGTGTACACCCATCTTTAGGAGACGTTCTACATGTTGAATAGCACGTAGATCCTTTGAGTTCATGATATAAGTGCCGTGCTCATCTTCAAAGGCAGGCATATACTCGTTAGGTCTTCCTTCTTCTTGCAATAAGAAAATTTGATCCGTTGTAGTGCCGCTGCCAAGAGTAGGTTCTGGTTTATGGATAGCGACAATATCACCGGTTTCATTTTCGGTGGCTTCATGAGCATCATATTTCCAACGGCATGAATTAGTACAAGTCCCTTGATTGGGATCGCGTTTGTTAATGTAGCCTGATAGCAAACAACGACCAGAATACGCCATACAAAGTGCACCATGAACAAATACTTCGATTTCGATTTCAGGGCAATGGTAGCGAATATCTTCAATTTCATCCAAAGAAAGCTCACGTGATAAAATTACACGTTCAATCCCTTGTTGGTACCAAAACTTTACCGTAGCCCAGTTAACCGCGTTCGCTTGTACACTCAAATGAATTGGCATTTCTGGAAAAACTTCGCGTACCATCATGATTAAACCGGGGTCTGACATGATCAATGCATCGGGTTTTAAATCAACCACGGGCTTCATATCGCGGATAAAGGTTTTTAGTTTAGAGTTATGTGGTTGAATATTGCACACAACATATAATTTTTTACCCTGTGAATGGGCTTCATTAATGCCTATTTGAAGTTTTTCAAGATTGAATTCATTATTTCTAACTCGTAAGGAATAACGAGGTTGACCTGCATAAACAGCATCAGCGCCATAGGCAAAAGCGTAACGCATGTTCTTTAAACTACCTGCAGGGGATAATAATTCTGGTTTCATCTGAGCCTCTTCAATAACAAATTTGGACATTCCCACAAAAGGAAAGCGGGCATTCTACTTGTTTTTGTAAAAAAGGTGTAGCGGAAGGCTGGAAATATTGAGTATTGATGATAAATGGCAAAAAATGGTCGGAATAGGTGTACTGAGGTGATAATTAGTTTCACATTTAATAAACGCACCTCTATACTAGCGAATAATTTTCTTACTGATAATCAGAGATTTATTCTGGATATCTTTCAACATCGTTTTTAAATATTAGGTTTTACATGGAAAACACAGAAAAGTTTACAAATAACAAACAAATCATTGCCTTCTTAACGGAACAGTTTCCTGCTTGCTTTATTGCTAGTGCTGAGCCTGCAAAACCATTAAAAATTGGTGTGTTTCAAGAACTAGCAACTCGTTTAGAGAATGAAACTCGCGTCAGTAAAACACAGCTTCGTGGTGCATTACGTCAATACACAATGAGCTGGCGTTACTTGCACTGTGTAAAAGCAGGTGCAAAACGTGTCGATTTAGATGGTGTTGAAGGGGATGAAGTTTCTCAAGAGCATGCTGACCACGCACAATTGTCGCTAAAAGAAAGCAAAGAAAAAGCATTCGCTAACAAGAAAAAAACAGACACCAATAAAGCACCAGCTCGTGCTGCTAAAAAAGTGGCTGTACCAAGTCGTAAGAAAGAAGCGCCTAAAAAAGTAGCTAAAAAACCTGAGATTGATTTAAGTCAGTATAAAGAAGCTAATCATAATGAACTTAAAGTATCACAATCAGTCAAAGTTCTTTTAGGAAAATCGCCTGTTTCAGCAACCGTTGTTGAAATTTTAAAAGAAGAAGTTCAAGTGCAACTAGACTCAGGAATGGTTGTGAAAGTTAAAGCTAAGCATTTAATCGTATAAAAGGTATTTTAATGAATAAACTCTTTCGTCATGCATTAATTCTATCCCAAATCATTTTTATTGGAGCAGCTTTTGCTTCTTCTTCAAATGTAGATTTAAAAGATATCCCGCAATTGCATCAAGAGTCTCAACATGCAAAAGTGGCGAAACGAGTGAGCGATTTATTTAGTCGCTCTCATTATAAATATATGCCTTTAGATGATCAGTTGTCTGAAAAAGTGTTCAATCGTTATATTGAACAGCTTGATTACAATAAACAGATCTTCATGCAAAGTGATATTGATGCGATTAAAGTTTATCAACATTCATTTGATGATAATCTTAAATTTGGTCAACTTGAACCTGCCTACAAAATCTACCAACTTAATTTAACGCGCCGTTTTGAACGTTTTACCTACGCTTTGTCGTTACTAGACAAAGAAATCACTTTTGATACTGAAGAAGAATATCAATATGATCGTAGTAAAGCAGAATGGGCAAAAGATAAACAAGCGTTAGATAGCCTCTGGCATGCACGTGTTAAGTCGGACGCATTAACGCTTAAGCTAGCTGATAAAAAGTGGCCTGAAATTAAAACGTTATTAACTAAACGTTATACTTATGCGCTTAAACATTTAACACAAACTGAAAGTGAAGATGTATTTCAAGCTTTCATGAATGCCTATGCACATACCATCGAGCCACATACTAGCTACTTATCACCGCGTAATGCCGAACGTTTTAAAATGGAAATGAATCTTTCACTTGAAGGAATTGGTGCTGTTTTACAACTTGAAGATGATTACACAGTGATCCGCAGTTTAGTTCCAGGCGGTCCTGCAGATAAATCAAAGCAACTTGCTAAAGATGATAAAATTATTGGTGTTGGTCAAGAAGGCGAAAAAATTGTCGACGTAGTCGGCTGGCGCTTAGATGATATTGTTGAACTTATTAAAGGACCGAAAGGTACTACTGTTCAATTACAAATTTTATCGGGTAAAGCCGGTGATACCAATAAAGTCATTGAAATTGTACGCGAAAAAATCCACCTAGAAGACAGAGAAGCTAAATCTTCAGTACAAGTGATTAATGGTGAAAATATTGGGGTGATCACTATTCCAAGTTTTTACATTAAGCTGAGTGAAGATGTAGAGCGCGAATTGGATATATTAGCTAAAAAAGACGTTAAAGGCATAGTGATTGATTTACGTAACAATGGCGGCGGCGCATTAAGCGAAGCTACATTGTTAACTGGGTTATTCATTAAAACGGGCCCTGTTGTTCAAGTGCGAGATAGTCGTCAGCAAATTGCTGTGCAAGCCGATGATGATGACAATATTGCTTATAATGGCCCCTTGACGGTACTTGTTAATCGTAATAGTGCTTCTGCATCGGAAATTTTTGCCGCTGCATTACAGGATTATGGTCGTGCAATTATAATTGGTGAGCAAAGCTTTGGTAAAGGCACCGTGCAGCAACATCGTCGTATCGCTCGTTACTACGATACCAACCAAGATGCGGTGGGGTCAGTACAATATACTATTGCAAAGTTTTACCGTATTAATGGCGGTAGCACACAAAATAAAGGGGTTATCCCTGATATTACTTTCCCAAGCGGTATCGACCCACAAGATACCGGTGAAAGTTTAGAAAAAAATGCATTACCTTGGGATAATATCCGTTCTGCTAAATATCGTAAAGTGGCTGATTTAGATAAAAAAATTAAAAAATTAACAGAAACTCATCAATTACGCATCAAGAAAGAAGTTGAATTTAGTTATTTAGCGGATGATATTGCAGAGTATCGTGCCGATAAAGATAAAACCAGTATTTCGCTAGTTGAAAAAGTACGTGTTAATGAACGTGAAGTTAAAGAAGCAGAAGGTTTACAGCGTACAAATGAGCGACTCAAGCGTGCAGGGTTAAAAGAGGTCACGTCTTTAGACGATATTCCGGATGATTTTGAGCCCCTTGACGCATTTTTGATAGAAGCTAGCCACATTACGTTAGATTACGCTAATCTATAGGTAACTGTTTGGTGTTAATAATAAAACCGACTTTTATAGTCGGTTTTTTTGTTTTTAAAAGGAGTTTTTATGTTTAAACCATGGCTAGATAAATACCCTGAAGGTATTAACAGTGAAATAGATGAAAGCTCATTGATTAATTTAGTTGATATGTTTGAACAAACATTTCAACAGCATCCAGAGCACATTGCTTTTATTAATATGGATGAAACGCTGACCTATGCCGAGTTAGATCTTCAATCAAGAAAAATTGCAGTATATTTGCAGCAAACCTCTCAACTTGCTAAGGGTGACCGTGTAGCCATCATGATGCCAAACCTGTTGCAATACCCTATTATTTTATTAGGTGTCTTAAGAGCGGGATTAGTGGTCGTCAATATAAACCCACTTTACACCGCATCAGAATTAAAGCATCAGCTTAATGACTCAGGTGCAAAAGCTATTTTTATTGTGTCTAATTATGCACAAACGTTACAGAGTATTGTTAAACAAACTCAAATCAAGCATGTGGTGTTAACTAAAATTGGCGATGCATTACCTTTATTAAAGAGAAAGTTAGTTAATTTTATTGTTTCCTATGTCAAACGAATGGTACCTAAGTATCAATTACCTAGTGCAAAAAGTTATCGTAATGCACTTAAAGAAGGTGAGAGAGGTCAATATATACGTCCTGTGATTAATTTAGATGATATCGCACTTATACAATATACAGGGGGGACCACAGGCGTTTCAAAAGGCGCGGTAATGACTCATCGTAATATGGCGGCTAGTTTAGCGCAGGCAGATGCTGTATTTGGTTTAACAGTTGATCAAGAAAGCGAAATAATGGTCACTGCATTGCCTCTTTATCATGCATTTGCACTAACGGTTAATTGTTTATTCTTTATTAAAAAAGGTGGTACTAACTTATTAATCACTAATCCTCGTGATCTAGATACTTTTATTAAAACCTTAAGTAAGTATAAATTTACCTATTTTACCGCATTAAATACATTATTTAATGCGTTATTACATCATCCTAAAATCAATGATGTTGATTTTTCTTCTTTAAAGATAACTATCGCTGGTGGCATGGCAACACAAACTAAAGTCGCTAATCTGTGGAAAGAAGTTACAGGTAGTACGGTTATTGAAGGCTATGGTTTAACGGAATGTGCTCCTATGGTGAGTGTTAACTCTTATAATGTGACGGCTCATGATGGTTCAATAGGGTTACCTATGCCCGGAACTGATTTACGCTTAGTCGATGATAATAATAACGTTATCGAAGATTATAATAGCCCTGGCGAAATAGAAATTAAAGGGCCTCAAGTCATGCCTCACTATTGGCAAAATGAGGAAGAAACCGCGTCAGCGTTTAATGATGGTTGGTTTAAAAGTGGTGATATTGGCTTATTTGATGAACAAGGTTTATTGCGTTTAGTGGACCGTAAAAAAGACATGATATTAGTGTCAGGTTTTAATGTGTACCCTAATGAAATAGAAGATACAGTGGTACAAATGCAAGGTGTCTCAGAAGCTGCTGTAGTGGGCATTAGTGACGAACAATCTGGCGAGAGCGTGAAACTGTTTGTGGTGTTAGATGATTATAAAGTTACCGTTGAGATGATTAAACAACATTGTGACCGTCAATTAACCCGATATAAACAACCGAAGTTAATAGAAATAGTCAGTGAATTACCGAAAAATAATGTGGGCAAAGTGCTACGCCGTTTATTAAAAGACAGATAATTGTCAGATAACTTATTGTGGCTAGTTCATGAGGGTTTGTGGTTAGCCCATGAAAATACATTCACAAACCGGTCACTACAATTTTCAAAGTAAGCAATAGCTATTCATTAATCAAGCATCCCATATCACCTATGGGAGCGTGGTTAATTTAATGCTTATTACCAACGATGACCATTACGATGACCATCATCATGATTGAGGCACTAAATAGTTAATCTCATTAAAATTAATTATCGGTATAAATGCCTCGCATCTAACCCCATAGTAACAAACGAATACGACGTGTGTTTTTATTGCTGATAATAATCAATGGGCAATACAACTAGGTTAATGCTATCAGGGTTAGCATCAACAAAACTTAAGTTGTTGTACCAGTCTCCCACATCAAAACGTTGCCCGGCTTTATCATTAACAGTGAAATCATGTACAAAAGCTTGGTGTGTGTGGCCATGAATCAAACGTTGTACTTGATGTAATGTCATCAAACGATGTACTTCTTGTTCTGTCACGCCCATCATATTTGTGTTTTTATAGACTTTTTTAGATTGGCTCGCCGTACGGATCTTCCAACCAATACGTTTGCGCAGTTTGAGTGGTAAGCAATTGAAAATAAATTGCATTACAGGGTTATGGATCACTTTACGCATGCGTTGATAATTTTTATCAAACAAACACAAGGTATCGCCGTGCATAATTAATGTTTTAGTTCCGTATAAATCTATCTCGGTATGCTCAGGCAACAAAGTCATTGAAGACTGCTGTGCATAACGTTTACCGATCATAAAGTCTCGGTTACCGTGAATATAGAAAATTTTAGTATTATTTTTTTTAGCGTAAGCCGTTAATTTCTGCGCAACTTCATCCATTAAAGGAGTGTGTTCATCATCCCCTATCCACACCTCAAACATATCACCAAGGATATAAAGTGTTTCAGCATTAGCGGCTTCTTTTTCAAGAAAAGCAAAAAAGGCATCGCTTATATGACGATGATTTTCGCTAAGATGTAGATCTGCAATGAATAAAGTGCGCATAATCAGTTACGCTACTGTTACGTTAGTAATAACAACGTCATCTAGCGGAACATTTTGGTGTACGTAATGTGCATTACCCGTTGCAACACCTTTAATTTTGTCTACAACATCTTCTCCCGCTACCACTTTAGCGAATACACAGTAGCCCCACCCATCTGTCGTTTCTGATTTAAAATCTAAGAACTTGTTATCGCCAACATTGATAAAAAATTGCGCAGAAGCTGAATGTGGTTCCATTGTACGAGCCATAGCAACAGAGTATTTTACGTTTGATAAACCGTTATTTGCTTCATTTTTAATTGGCTTTTGGCTATCTTTTTCTTCCATACCCGGTGCAAAACCACCGCCTTGAACCATAAAACCATCTATAACACGATGAAAAATAGTGTTATCGTAATGACCACTTGTTGCATATTTAATGAAGTTAGCCACTGTTTTAGGTGCTTTTTCTTCATTCATTTCTAATGCGATGTCGCCAAAATTTGTATGTAAAGTAATCATTGTTAATTCCTGTCTTCAAAAAGAGCATTATCATACCTCAACTCACGAATTCATTAAATACAAAGGATGAATTTGTCACTTGGTCAGGTTAGAATAGGCGTTTTTACAGTAATCGCATTGGATGGAAAATGTTAAAAATCTACAACACCTTAACTCGAAATAAAGAAGAATTTAAACCCCTTGTCGCTGGAAAAGTGGGAATGTATGTGTGTGGTGTTACCATCTATGATTACTGTCATATAGGACATGGCCGTACATTTGTTGCCTTTGATACCGTAGCGCGATACTTACGTTTTAGCGGCTATGACTTAACTTTTATTCGAAACATCACAGATGTCGACGATAAGATCATTAAGCGTGCTAATGAAAATGGTGAAACCTGTGATCAATTAACGACTCGTTTTACCGATGCGATGCACGCAGATTTTGATGCTTTAAATATGATCAGACCAGACATCGAGCCACGTGTTACTGATCACATGCCTGAAGTGATTGAAATGATAGCAACGCTGATAGAAAAAAATCATGCCTATGTTTCTGATTCTGGAGACGTACTTTTCTCAGTATCATCGTTTCCAGAATATGGCCAGTTAAGCGGTCAAAATCTTGAAATGTTGCAGGCCGGTTCTCGTGTTGAAGTTGAAGATAGTAAACATGACCCATTAGATTTTGTTCTATGGAAAATGGCTAAAGCTGGCGAACCATCTTGGTCATCTCCTTGGGGTGAAGGGCGCCCTGGTTGGCATATTGAATGTTCTGCGATGAATAAAAAACACTTAGGTGAAGTTTTTGATATTCATGGTGGTGGTTCTGATTTAAGTTTTCCACATCATGAAAATGAGATTGCTCAATCATGCTGTGCACACCACGGTGAATATGTGAATACTTGGATGCACTCGGGTATGGTGCAAGTTGATAAAGTAAAAATGTCTAAGTCTTTAAATAATTTTTTTACCATTAAAGATGTATTGGATGTCTATGACAGTGAATCTGTTCGTTACTTTTTAATTTCTGGGCATTACCGCAGCCAACTTAATTATTCAGAAGATAACTTGAAACAAGCAAGAGCAAGTTTAGAACGTTTATATACTGCGATACGTGATATAGAAGTCACTGATATTGAGATTGATCAAGCGATTAAAGACAGTAAGTTCTATCAAGGTTTTGTTAAAGCCATGGATGATGATTTTAACACTCCTGAAGCTTTAGCTGTATTGTTTGAACTGGCTAAAGAGTTGAATCGAGTTAAAGCGACTGAGCCTAAACAAGCGGTTCATTTGGCTAGCATGCTGGTTAAGTTTGCTAATGTTTTAGGGTTGTTAAGCCAAAATCCAAATCAGTTTTTACAAGGTGTTGGAAAAAATAATGAAGATGATCAACAAGTTACTGAGATAGACGCATTAATTTTACAACGTAATACAGCAAGGGCAAATAAAGATTGGCCAAGTGCCGATGATGCTCGTGATAAATTAGCTGCATTAAATGTGGTGCTTGAAGATGGCCCTAATGGTACAACTTGGCGTAAAGTTTAATTGCTAACCTTGCTGCCAATATCGGTAAATAATACCTTTAAACCTCAGCCTTTAAATAATACCTTTAAAAAATATGAGTAAACAAGACCTAACAAAAAAGGACATCATTTGATGTCCTTTTTTCGTTTAAGTTGATTTTAATGCTTCGATTAGCAGCGCTTATAAAATGAGTGTCTGTGTTTATGGCTTAGCGTTAAGGATCTTACTCTTGGGGATGTGTAAGTTGTTGACGTTGCTTGTTTTTAAAGTCACGTAAGGTTATTTCTAATGCTTTAATAGTAGCATCAAGTGGTAGGTCGTTTTCTTCTAACAATTGAATAAGATCCACGGCTAGTTTAATTTCCAAAGGGGCAGAAGCTAATCCTAAATCTGTGCTGTGTTTGTCTTTCTCATTCATCATTGTCTAAAGCTTCCATCTTAAACTCTAAGGCTTGTGTAAATTCGTTACATTTTTGGTAACGTTCTTTAAGCACGCTGACTCGTGATTTATGAATTTCTTTGTTACTGCTAACCACTGCCTGCTGGTAAAGGCTATTTTCTTCATTAATCATTGCTAATAGCCGCTTTTCATATTGATACTGGCGTTGCAATTGTTGGTAAACTTTTTCCTGTTGCGTCGAATAACGTTTATAGAGTCCTTCTGCTTTACCGGCATCGAGTTGGTTAACAATATTCAACAATGCAGAAAACTGATTAACGAAACGTTCACACTCATAATTAATAATCACCGTATCCATATTTTTATTAATTACGTAGCTAAGGTGATCAAATGTATTTTGGATCTGCTGGCAGTAACCTGACAAGGTTAAGCTACTCGTGGTGAACAAATGCACTTCAAAACGGAAAGACTTATTCTCCGTTAAGGTGATTTGTGCATCCCATTGTTGGCAGCGAGATGAAAGCGTAGCGAGTTGATCGGATAACGCGCTTAAATGTTTTAAATCTAGTGACTGAACCATGCGTTATATCCGAGGTTAATGGCCATAATAAGCACAATAATAATAAATAATGGGCGGATAAACTTTGCGCCAAAATAAATCGCAGAATGAGCTCCAATAAAAGCACCCAGCATTAAGCAAACGCCCATTGTTAACCCAATAAACCAATTAACTTGACCAAAATAGATAAAGGTTAATAGGGAAACAAAATTACTGGTGAAGTTCATTGCCTTAGCTAAACCACTGGATAATAGAATATTCAAGCGGTATAAGTGCATATTAGAGATAACCCAAAATGCCCCCGTTCCTGGGCCAGAAACGCCATCATAAAAACCTAAAAAAAAGCCTTGAATACGTTGAATTATTCTTAATAAAGGAGAGTTTTCAGGTAGCTCTGCGTTATCAATTTCTTTTACTCGACTAAATAAAGTATAAATTGCGACCGCTAAAATCACCAAAGGTAAAAACTTATTCAGAAATTCCGTGGAAATATAGTTTACTAAAATGGTCCCAAACATGGCGCCAATTAATGTACTGTAAAAGGTATGTTTCCAAAATTTGGGATTAAATAGCTTTTTACGGAAATAGGTATAAGCCGCTGTACCAGAAGCAAAACATGCGGATAATTTATTAGTTCCTAATGTCAGGTGAGGTGGCAAACCAACACTCAATAAAGTCGGTACAGTTAACATACCGCCTCCGCCAACTACTGCGTCGATAAAGCCAGCTATTAAACCAACTAATGCCAATAGCATCCAGCTACTGGGATCTAATACAAACTCTGTCATTTTATTTCTCTACATTTAAAGCAAAAGGGGGAAGGGCATCAATTAAACTTTTGCCATAGCGTTTGGTTATAACGCGCTTATCTAATAAGGTAATTTGTCCAGTATCTGTTTCTTTACGAATTAAACGCCCACAGGATTGTATCAATTTTTTACTGGCCTCTGGTATAGTGATTTGCATAAATGGATTGCCACCTTTTGAGGTGATCCATTCTGCATGTGCCTCTTCAACGGGAGAATCAGGTACTGCAAAGGGCAATTTTGTAATGATTAAATTGGTTAGATAATGCCCAGGTAAATCTAAGCCTTCCGCCAGACTACCGGTACCAAATAGAATGCTGGTTAGTCCCTGATCGCAGTTCTTTTTATGGCTGGTGATCATTTTAGTACGAGACGTTTCACCCTGTACTAACAGCGCTTTAGGATATTTTCGGCGTAACTTATCTGCTACTAGGTTCATTTGCCAATAAGAAGCAAATAATACTAAGTTGGCTTGTTTTTCTTGTATACGTTGAGTAATGTTATCGATTAATTCGTTATCAAATCCAGATTCAGTGGGATCCTTTTTCATATTGGCGACATTGAGAGGGATCGCAGGATAATCGAATGGAGACTTAAGGCGCAAGTATTGCGTGCCGTCATTATTCTTCAAACCTGATTGACGCATAAAATAATCAAAACTATTTAAAGAGGTTAAGGTTGCAGAGCATAAAATAACGCCAGCTGCTTGAGACCAGAGCATATATTCTAATAAACCACCTACTTCTAGGGGACTAGCACAAAGTGTGAATCCATCATTTTCATTGTTCACCCACGCAGCAATAGGCGCTTGATTAGTAGCACGTTCCTTGAGCAACATTTTCCAAAGAGCAAGTAGGTTTTCTAAACGTTGAATATAAAAACCTGTTTCGATTAAAATAGGCTCTGCATCGGATAATTTTATATTAGCGTCTTTTAACTCTTCCGATGTGATGGTAGATAGTTTATTGACCGCACTTAAACACTTTTTGGTCTCTTCCTTTAAACTAATCAATGAATTCACAATACCTTGAGGCACTTCACCCATGGCAAAACGATATTGATTCGACTTATTATAGTTAAGCGGGTTATGACGAAAATAGAGTTCTATTGTTTGTAAATCATTAACCATTTCGTTGGCACTTTCTAGCATAGTTAGGCCCGGTGTAATGGTAGTTTGACGATGTACAACACGATTAATATGTGTGCTTACTTGCTTGATTTTTTTTAGCCAATCTTGACTGCTTTTTATATTTACGCTTGCGCTCGAAAAGTCGCGTGATATTTTAGGTAAATGATGTGCCTCATCAAGTACATAAAAACAGGCATCGGGCTCAGGCAAGATAACGCCTCCCCCTAATTCCAAGTCTGCTAATAACAAGGCGTGGTTAACCACTATCACATCGGCTTTATTGATATTGTCTCGTGCTCGATGAAATGGACATTGTCTATGATTTGATAAGGCTTTTTTACAACTGTGTTTATCGGAAACTATTTGTTGCCAAATGCGACGAGGGATAGGCGTTGCCCAGCTATCTTGGTCGCCATTCCATTTACCATCTAAATATGCGTTACGCATTTTGCTTAATAATTCACTATCACCCGGTTGCGGTTTCTCTGTAAACAGAAGTGTTTGTTGAGATTCATCTTGCTGTTGGTTTAGTAGCTTATGCTCGCAACAATAGCGTTGTCGACCTTTGGCTAAAGTGAAGGTAAATTTATAATCACTGTGGCGTAGAAAAAACGGTAAATCTTTACTGATTAATTGTTCTTGTAAAGTCACTGTTGCGGTAGAGATAACTAGTTTCTTATTCAACCTTAAAGCTACTGGTAACCCTGCCAAGATGTAAGCTAAAGACTTACCTATTCCTGTGCCGGCTTCCGCCACCAGGATGCGTCGTGACTTATCATAGTTACCTGCTAAAACTTTCGCTATTTCAGCCACTAAATAATTTTGGGCTTTACGTGCTTTAAATTGCGGCAGGGCTTTTGTTATGAGTTCATAATTAGCTCTAATTTCTTTTTTTAGTGAGTCTGAAAGCATAAATATAGGTAGTCTTCTCGGCGCAATGGATAGGTGAAAATAAATATAATTAAAAGCAAAAAACCTTTATTTCGGAAGTTTACCAAAATAAAGGTTATATAGCTGTGGAATATTACTAAGGCGTTACTTTTCACGTGATATTAAATCGAGCTAATAAGCTCTAATAAATATTGCTAATGTCATTCTAGATAAGTAAAACGATACTGTTTTGATTATATATGCCTAATTACGTGAACCTAATTAGGCATCATTAAAAACTGAGCAGCCTAGTTTATTCAGCTACTCAGTTTTATTCATTTTTTACTTGGTATTTTAATCTAAGTTTGCTTATTTAGGTTGTTCTAAGAATAACACCGCCGCTTCAACGCGTGATTTTATGCCTAGTTTTTTCAGTAAACTTTTAACATGCACTTTTACCGTACCTTCTGAGATATTCAGGTTTTCTGAAATTTCTTTGTTACTTAAGCCTCGCGAAATTTCTTGCATTATTTGGCTCTCTCTACGAGTAAGAGAAGAAAGTTTATCTCGAATATTGTTTTCTTGATCCAAGCAATCTAGGTAAGGACGTAAATCGTCACTCACTACTAATTTACCTTGTTTGATATCATATAAATTCTCAAGTAAACGTTCAGGGTCGGTATCTTTTAAAAGATAGCCATCAGCACCTTGATTAATTAAGGAAATAACGTCTTGTTTAGCATCGGAAACCGTAAGCATGACAATTTTACTGGTGATGCCATCATTACGTAATGCTTTAAGGGTTTCTAAACCAGACACTGCCTTCATGTTTAGATCTAATAACACCATATCGGGATGTTGTTTTTTGACCATACTGACGGCTTCAATTCCGTTTGTTGCTTCATCAATTACCACAAAGTTTGGGTCAATACTGAGTAGTTGAGTGATGCCTTTACGCATAAGAGGGTGGTCATCAACAACAATAACTGTAGATACATTGTTCATTTGTGATTCCTTTAATTGGTCATGGTTAACGTGAAATTGCTCACAAGTATAAATGTAAACGATGAGTGGGGGTATACCTGTTATCAATCAAGATGAAAAAAGTTATTCGTGAGTCATAAATACCTATACACAATCTAAAATAAGAAAGTATTGAATTTGAGTATTTACATTAAGCCTATATATGATTCTTTGCTTAAACACTTGAGCTAGGGCATTAATAATATACCTTGAATAATAACAGGTATGTGAATTATAAGTGATTTATAATCATAGGTATAAAAAATTATGAATAATTACTCAAATTTTGAAGGTAAGTTTGACTTCGGTACCAACTGTTAGGTTTTTTATTCGTAAAACTGCATTAAGTTCTTCTGCACGTTGATTCATTATCTCAATACCGTAATGATTATTTTTACCCGGTTTATCTTCAATACCAATGCCATCATCACGTACGGTAATAATCACTTGCTTTTCTTCAATCACACAGCTGATCAAAATGTTATTACAATCAGCATGTTTCATTGCATTGATCATTGCTTCCCTAACTATTTGCAACATATGAATGTGTTGATTCGCATGAGTTTGAAAATTAGAATCGAATTTGCCCATCTTTATCTTGGCGGTTGTTTGTTTTTGTAGTTGTGAAGTCATAATAACAACGGCTTCTTTGAAGTCAGAGACACCGATGTTTAAGCGGAAAGTGGAGAGTAATGAACGCAACTGTACATAAGCTTCTGTGACTGCTTCTTCGATATTGTTAACGGATGTTTTTGCACCTTGATTGTCTTTATCGGCACTGGCCTCTAATTGGCGGCGTAAAACAGTACATTGAATTTTCAAAAAAGACAGAGCTTGCGCTATGGAGTCATGTAATTCTCGTGCAATAACGCCACGCTCTTCAACTAATAATAGTTTTTGTTCCTGCAAACTGTATTCTTCTTGGTACAGGGCACGAGCAAGTAAACTACTGAAACTATTAATCACGGAGTTATCTTCACTGTCGTTAGCCCCTTGAATATAATTTAAATAACCATACGGACTCCCGTTAATATTGATAGGGATACGTTTATTATTGCCCGTTTTTGTTGCACATCCAATGTCACTGTCAATTTCAATTCCATTCTCTAACTCCAAACATAACTTAGTTAAATTGGTTTGTTTAGCGAGTGCATTTAAGGCATCACGAATTATCGAGTGGGTTAGTTTAACGGTACTAAGTTGCTGCGAAATAGTGAACAAGAATTGAATCGTTTCGTTAGCTTTTTCTAGTTCTGTCTTTTTATCAAATACTTTTTTCTGCATCGCATTAATCAAGGATTCGAGTTCTGCAGACATACTTTGTAGGCCGGTTGAAAGAGCACCAATTTCGTTATCATTATCAGAAAAATTAACGTTAAAGTGATGATTTGAAATAGAATTAACATTGGTTTCAAGTTGATTGATAGGCGCAACGATATAACGTCGACAGTAAATAAGAAGAAATAAGGCGCTTGAGGCAATAAGTAAGAAAACGACCACTTCAGAAACTAAAATAAGTGATGATTCTTTTTTTAATAATTGCTGATATTGTTGAATGGTAAGTTGAGCGTGTTCTACAACGTGAGATAACTGAGTTTTTAATTCTTGATCTGAAAGTTGATATAATTGCTGCTGTAAAGTCAGTAGTTCAGCGCGTAGGTTGATATTTGATAAATGGATGTCACTGACATCTAAATATTTATTTTCTAATAGCTTATTAGCTAACAATGGCGAAAATCCATTAAGAGAAGAATGGATTTGGTCTCGGTCTGCTTGGTCTTCATAAAGGAAATGTATGGCTTTATGCTTGAGCGTGACTAAATTATTGATCGCTTCATTGTTGTTATCTTGACTATGGGAGGTAGTAATAAAGATAAGCGTATGTGTTCCTGCTATGATAAGTAGCAGTACGGAGAATGTTGAAATCACTCTTGTGATAGAAAGTGAATGAAATAGTAGATTAATCTTCATACATAGTTAAGAATAATAGGTAACGAGTTGATAGAGTCTCCTTGATATGGAGGATGATGTCATCTAATTTTTATAGCTCCGAGCTTGAATCGCTAAGTTTATCATAACTTTTAGTAAATATGCGAGGCAAGCCGCTTATCCCGTTAATGGATAAGAAGGGTAAACTTAGAAATGAGTTTGCCTCCCGTGTTTGGAAAGGAACTGACCATGCAATTAATAGATAAATACCAGCGTAAATTTGAATATTTACGGTTGTCGATCACCGATGAATGTAATTTCAAATGTAATTATTGTTTACCCGATGGATACCAACGAACCCATCAAAAACAATTTTTATCAGAAAGTGAAATTAAAAACTTAATCAATGCCTTTGCTGAACTAGGTACTACCAAAGTAAGAATTACCGGTGGAGAGCCAAGTTTACGTAAAGACTATGCGAATATTATTAAGCTGGTGGCTAACACCGATGGCATTAAAAAAGTCGCAACCACCACCAATGGTTTTAATTTAAGTAAACATGCCGTTGAATGGTATGAGGCAGGGTTAAGTGCGATCAATGTCAGTGTCGATAGTTTAGATGCCAATACCTTTAATCTTATTACCGGTAAAAATATCTTTCATAAAGTTATGGAAGGCGTAGAAGCCTGCGCAAAGGCTGGCTTTAAGCAAGTTAAAGTGAATAGTGTATTGATGAAAGGCTTAAATGATACGGATCTGACAACCTTTATTAATTGGATCAAACATCAACCGATTCAACTGCGCTTTATTGAATTGATGAAAACAGAAGATAATACCGAGTTTTTTAATCGTTATCATCTATCAGGTCAAAGCATAAAAGAAACGCTATTAAAGCAACAATGGGTACAAAAAACGCGTCACGCAAATGATGGTCCTGCAGAAGTATTTACCCACCCCGAACATCTCGGGGAGATAGGGTTGATCATGCCCTACAGTAAAGATTTTTGTGATAATTGTAATCGCTTACGTGTCTCTTCTGTGGGCCGATTACATTTATGTTTATTTGGCGAAGAGGGGGTTGAACTGCGTCATTTGTTACAAAATAAAACTGATAAAGAGCAATTAAAAGCAACAATTGTTGCTGCTTTGAAAGAGAAAAAGTCATCACATTTTCTTGATTTAGGACTGTCAGGAGGAACACCGCATTTAGCATCAATAGGCGGTTAGTTATTGAGTTGTCTAAATATTCTCCGCTATTTGCGGGGAATGTCTCAAACCTGCACAAATCTCTTGATCTATGTCAACTGCACTTCAACTACTCCCTTTTTTTTAAATGCTTCTGCTACAGTTACATCCATATTTAATTCACATTAATTTAACAATTAGTTTCAGTATGCCCGACATTGATTTACATAAACGCAATTTATTTCGTCGACAATCGGATTTGGTGATCAACAACTTGATGCCATGGATTGAAGACAGTCAACAATTTGTTAATAACTGCACCCAATGCAAAAGCTGTATTAGCAGTTGTCCTGAAAAAATCATTGTTCAGGGTGATGCAGGTTTTCCAGTGGTGGATTTTTCATTAGGGGAATGCACCTTTTGTGGAGAATGCGCGAAAAGCTGCGAAGAAGATATTTTTGTAGCGACAACAGAAACACCTTGGCATAAAAAAGCAATTATCGCAGAAAGCTGTCTAGCTAACCAAAACGTTTATTGTCGCAGTTGTGGTGAAAGTTGTCCCGAACAAGCCTTGAGTTTTAAAATTGGTATCAATGCTATACCAGAAATCGATTTAACATTATGTAATGGCTGTGGCGCCTGTTTTTCTCCCTGTCCAACTAGCGCCATTAGTATTAAGGAAGATAAATGAAAGAAGAAGAATTACATGTGTCGAGTTTAATCGTACATGTTAAATCTGAACAAATACTAGACCTAACTAACAGCATCAAGACGATGTCTAGAGCGGAATTAGTAACAGTGACAGAGCATGGAAAGGCGATTGTCATTATTGAAGCGGCTAATCAACGCCAAATAATGGAATGCATTGACCAAATTAACGACATTGACGGTGTAGTACACACTAGTCTTGTTTACCACGAGTTTGAAAAATCTACGCAAAATAACAGCGAGGAAATACAATGAAATTTACCAGACGTGAGTTTATGAAAGCACAAGCGGCAGCCTCAGCTGCTGCAGTTGCAGGCATAGCATTACCCGTATCAGCTAGTAATATTATAGCGAGTAAAGATGCGACTAAAATTAAATGGGAAAAAGCACCATGTCGCTTTTGTGGAACTGGCTGTAGTGTTTTAGTCGGTACACAGGAAGGCAAAGTGGTAGCAACACAGGGCGATCCTGAGTCTCCTGTTAATAAAGGCCTTAACTGTGTGAAAGGTTATTTCCTTTCTAAAATCATGTACGGTAAAGATCGTTTAACAACACCATTACTACGTATGACCAATGGTATTTATGATAAAAATGGTGAATTTGAACCTGTTTCTTGGGACGTTGCCTTTGATATTATGGCGGTTAAATTCAAAGATGCTTTGAAAAAAACAGGTCCTACTGCAGTAGGCATGTTTGGTTCTGGTCAGTGGACTGTAATGGAAGGTTATGCGGCTAGTAAATTAATGAAAGCAGGGTTTAGAACGAATAACCTTGATCCTAACGCTCGTCATTGTATGGCTTCTGCGGTAGGTGGTTTTATGCGTACTTTCGGTATCGATGAGCCAATGGGTTGTTATGATGACTTAGAAAATGCAGATGCATTTGTATTATGGGGATCGAATATGGCAGAAATGCACCCGATCCTATGGTCTCGATTAGCTGATCGTCGTTTAAGTAATCCAGATGTTAGCGTACATGTTTTATCTACTTATACACATCGTTCGTTTGAGTTAGCAGATAATGGCATGATCTTCACGCCACAAACTGACCTCGCAATACTTAACTTTATTGCAAACTACATTATTCAAAATGATGCGGTGAATAAAGACTTTGTTACTAAACATACTAACTTCCGTAAAGGAACAACCGATATCGGTTATGGACTTCGTCCAGAGCATCCTCTACAGCAGGCGGCTAAAAATCCAGACTCGGGCGCTTCAACGCCAATGAGCTTTGAAGAGTTTGCTGAGTACGTTTCTGAATTTGATGTCGAATATGCAGAAAAAATGTCAGGTGTACCTGCTGATAAACTGATAAAACTTGCTAAAATTTATGCCGATCCAAAAATTAAAGTAACTTCTTACTGGACGATGGGCTTCAATCAACATACACGTGGTGTATGGGCAAATAACTTGATGTACAACGTCCATTTATTAACGGGTAAAATTTCTCAACCAGGTTCTGGTCCGTTCTCTTTAACTGGCCAGCCTTCTGCTTGTGGTACTGCTCGTGAAGTAGGTACTTTCTCGCATCGTTTACCGGCTGATTTAGTGGTTAAAAACCCTAAACATCGTGCTACTGCAGAAAGAATCTGGAAGTTACCTGAAGGAACTATTGAAGCGAAGCCGGGTTACCATGCCGCTTTACAAAACCGTATGCTCAAAGACGGTAAATTAAATGCTTATTGGGTGATGTGTAATAACAACGTACAAGCGGCAGCGAATATAAACGAAGAAGTGATCCCAGGTTACCGTAACCCAGATAACTTTATCGTGGTATCTGACCCTTATCCAACCGTAACTGCACAATTAGGTGACTTAATTTTACCAACAGCGATGTGGGTAGAAAAAGAGGGTGCTTATGGTAATGCGGAACGTCGTACTCAAGTTTGGCATCAACAGGTTAAAGCTCCTGAGGGTGCAAAGTCTGACCTATGGCAAATGATGGAGTTTGCTAAACGTTTTAAAATTGAAGACGTATGGGATGCAGACTTGATTGCAAAAATGCCAGAAGTGAAAGGTAAAACCATGTACGACGTACTTTATCGTAATGGACAAGTCGATGCATTTGGTTTGGATGAAGTGAAAGATGATCAATTAAATGATGAAGCTCGTCATTTTGGTTTTTATGTGCAAAAAGGCCTATTTGAAGAATACGCAAGCTTTGGTCGTGGTCACGGACATGATTTAGCACCTTATGATAGATATCATGAAGTACGCGGTTTACGCTGGCCGGTAGTAGATGGAAAAGAAACACAATGGCGTTTCCGTGAAGGTTCAGATCCTTATGTTGAAAAGGGTACTGGTTACCAATTTTATGGACATGCAGATAAAAAAGCGATTATTTTTGCTCTACCTTATGAGCCTGCTGCAGAGTCGCCTGACGAAGAATATGACTTATGGTTAAGTACTGGTCGTGTACTAGAGCATTGGCATTCAGGTTCGATGACAAGGCGTGTACCGGAACTTTATAAAGCTTTCCCTGATGCGGTGGTATTTATGCACCCGGATGATGCCCAGCAACGTGGTTTACGTCGTGGAGACGAAATTGTAATGGCTTCAAGACGTGGTGAATTAACTTCTCGTGTTGAAACGCGTGGACGTAATCGTCCGCCTAAAGGTTTGGTATTTATGCCTTGGTTTGATGCTAAACAGTTAACTAATAAGTTAACTCTTGATGCAACTGATCCGTTATCAAAACAAACTGATTACAAAAAATGTGCTGTAAAAGTTACTAAAAAAGCGTAATTAAGCAACGCTAATAAAATAACGCTACTTTGATAATGCAAGTAGCGTAAGCAACACATGTACTCTATTAAATGGACTCTTTGTTATAAAAATATAACAAGATGGAGAAAAGCAATGAAAAAATTTATCACAGCGATTTTTACTGCATCAGTGATCGCATTATCTGCACCTAGTGCTTACAGTGCCGATGATGTTGTTATGTCAAATAGTGGTGGTGTGCCATCTCTACGTGGCTTAGTTGAAATATCAGATGTTAATCAATCTGAAGCACTTAAAAAAGTGCCAAGAGAACAGCACCTTATGGATCGTAACTATGTTCAGCAACCACCATTGATTCCACATTCTATCCGTGGTTATCAAGTGAATTTAAATGCTAACAAATGTTTGTCTTGTCATAGTTTTAAAAATGCAGGTGCGATGGGAGCGACTAAAGTCAGTGTAACTCACTTTATTACTCGTGAAGGTACAACATTGTCTGATGTTTCACCTCGCCGTTACTTTTGTTTACAGTGTCATGTGACACAAGCAGATGCTAAGCCTCTGGTTGATAATACATTCACACCGGTAGATTCATTACGCTAAGCGGGAGCACAAATTATGCTTAAACTATTAAAGCGTTTATGGGTGATCATGAAGTCACCTTCAACTGCCTCATTTGGATTTATTCTAGTGATTGGCTTTTTAGGTGGGATCATCTTTTGGGGTGGTTTTAATACCGGCATGGAAGCAACTAATACCGAAGCTTTTTGTTCTGGTTGTCATGCACCAATTGTTAAAGAAATCCGTGAAACTATCCATTATTCAAATCGCTCTGGTGTACGTGCTATTTGTTCGGATTGTCATGTGCCCCATAATTGGACAGATAAAATTGTACGTAAAGTACAGGCATCTAAAGAGTTGGTTGCATTTGCAATGGGTACCATTGATACGGATGAAAAATTTAAAGCTCGGCGTGCGCATTTAGCTAATCGTGAGTGGCAAAGGATGAAGGAAAATAACTCACAGGAATGTCGTAACTGTCATCAATTTGAATATATGGATTTCAGTGAACAAGGTAAACGTAGCGTGAGCCAACATTCAACGGCACTTGCTTCAGGAGACAAAACCTGTGTTGATTGTCACAAAGGTATTGCGCATCAATTACCTGACATGAAAGGCATAGAAGGCTGGTAAGTTAGAGGTTATACTAATATAAAAAAAGGAGCTTTGAGCTCCTTTTTTTATTGTCTAGAACCGCATACGCATAATGGTTACTAGGGAATAGTTACTAGGGTAATAGTTACTAAAATAATAGTTACTAAAATAACAGTTACTAGACTAAATTAATTTTATAAACACAACACCATTAGGAAAAAATGTGAACATAGCGGGTATCGTATTAGCGGGTGGACAATCATCTAGAATGGGCCAAGACAAAGCAAAGCTCACAATTGAAGATCATACACTGTTATCGCGTGCAGTTAATTTATTACATGCTGCTGGATTTGACGATTGTTACGTTAGTGGTGATTATCAAGGGTTTAATTGTATCCCAGATACACAATCAGAGTTGGGCCCCATTGCAGGTATAGCGGCTTGTGCGACACAACTAAGTGGACTAAAACAGGCTTGCCCGTCAATTGATAATTCAGCGTATTCTGCTCCAGAATATTACGCCCCAAAACATTACGCCCCAAAAAATTATGTCCCAAAACATAGTACATCCGAGCATAAAGTCCCTGAATATAATGTCGCAGAACATTCAACTCCAGAATGGTCTACTGTAGAACATTGCAATACAAAACAAAGCAAAAAATACGATGCGCTGTTTATTATGCCAGTGGATATGCCGTTATTAGCTGCAGAAGATTGTAAAAAATTGCTGCAACATTTTATAAAGCAATTTACAAATCAATCCATTACAGGTAAACAAGGCGTATATTACAAAGAAACGACGTTTCCAATGTTATTATCGCTGAATGATACATTAATAACCTATTTAAACGACGCGCTTAACTCTGTTCATAAAAAGCAGCGTTCTTTATATCGTTTAATTGAAACGTTAAATATAGAGGGGATAAGTCAACAGCAAGTTGATCTATTTAGATTTGAAAATACCAATACGCCGGAGCAATGGCAGCGGTGCTTAGTAACCTATAACAAAATGCAGACGGTCAAATTTAAATAGTCTCTACACAATTTTAAAAAATACTTAGGCACTGATATAACTCAATTTGATACAACAAAAAATCAAGTACAGTGTCACCCATGTTTTAAAGTAGCTGTTACAGAAAACCTGTATTCAGAAAAACCGGCATAGAAACATTAAAGCAGTTATTTTCTGATAAAAATAAGTCACTTAATGAGTGTGATAGCTAGTATTTCAAATGCTACTCTTATTTAACCAGAACAAAGCAACCATTTAAAAATTATAAGGATTAACATGAGCCATCTATCAAGCAAAGAATTTACGCCTGCTAACATCGCAGTATTGACCGTTTCAGATACTCGTAACGAATCTACAGATACTTCAGGCGGTTACTTAGTTGAGGCTTTAAAAGCAGCAGGGCACCAACTTACAGATAAAAAAATAGTGATTGATGACCCTTATAAAATTCGTGCTGTTGTATCTCAATGGATAGCAGATGAAAAGACCGAAGTGATCATGATCACCGGTGGCACTGGGTTTACTGCTCGCGATACAACGCCTGAAGCTGTATCTGTATTGTTTGATAAACAGGTGGAAGGTTTTGGTGAGTTATTTCGTGCAGTGTCTTACCAAGAAATTGGTTCTTCTACGATTCAAAGTCGTGCATTAGCTGGGTTTGCTAATAATACCGTTATTTTTTGTATGCCTGGTTCAACAGGGGCATGTAAAACGGCATGGACAAAAATTATTGTTGAGCAAATCAATGCACAGCATAAACCATGTAACTTTATGCCGCATTTAGGAGCTGAATAATGTCTGCAACTTTTACGCACATTAACCAAGATGGTAAAGCGAACATGGTCGATGTTACTGCTAAAGAAGTAACCGTTCGTCAGGCAATTGCCGAAGCTTATGTGGATATGTCACCGGAAACACTTGCTTTAATTGTTAATGGTCAACACCATAAAGGTGATGTATTTGCGACTGCACGTATTGCAGGTATTATGGCTGCCAAAAAAACCTCAGATTTAATACCACTTTGCCACCCATTGGCATTAACAAAAGTGGAAGTAAATATCACAGCAGAAACAGATATGAATCGAGTACGTATTGAAAGTTTATGTAAATTATCTGGCAAAACCGGTGTTGAAATGGAAGCTCTAACAGCTGCTTCAGTTGCTGCATTAACCATTTACGACATGTGTAAAGCGATTCAAAAAGATATGGTTATTTCTGCAGTAAAACTATTAGAGAAAACAGGTGGTAAGTCAGGCCACTTTAAAGCTGCGGAATAGGGAGCTAGGATGATTAAAGTACTATTTTTTGCCAAGTTAAGTGAACAGCTGGGTGTTAGAGAATTACAAGTTGATGCAGAAAATGCTGAAGATACTAAGCAACTATTTGCTTATTTGTTAAACCATAAAGCTGAATGGGCGCCGATTTTAACTTCCCAACCTTGTTTAAAAGCAGTTAATCAAGCGATGGTCGCTAATGATGTTGCACTAAAAGACGGTGACGAAGTAGCTTATTTTCCTCCCGTTACAGGAGGTTAAATGATTAGTGTTCAGGAGTTAGATTTCAACCAACAGGTTGAGTACGATCGCTTAAAAAGCACCACTAAAATAGGTGCTATCGTAACATTTACCGGATTGGTTCGAGATATTAACGAAGGTCAACAAGTCAGTGATCTCGCATTAGAACATTATCCTGGTATGACAGAAAAATGTTTACAGGATATTGTCGAACAAGCACAGCAACGTTGGAATATCATTGACTTTAGCGTTATCCACCGTGTTGGTCAATTGGCTATTTCTGACCAAATCGTGTTTGTAGGCATTGCAAGCCAACATCGTGGTGATGCGTTTGCAGCTTGTGAATTCATTATGGATTATTTGAAAACACAGGCACCATTTTGGAAAAAAGAAACCATGGCAAACGGTGAAACTAAATGGGTAGATGCAAGAGAACACGATCAACATGCACTGACGAAGTGGCAAAGTTAATCGCTAGTTAGTGAAGCTGTCTTTAAAACTTAAGCTAATGCGGTTGAAAGTATATTCAAGGTAGCAAGTGGCATATTAAGGTAAAAAACAGATAAGACCGCATACGTAATACCAAGGTGAAAATCAATGTTGAAAAGATTAAATAAGCGTTTTCTATATTTTGCTATATTGCTTGTTAGCTCATTAATGGCTGCTAATGTGATAGCAGCAACAGTCGCAGTAAAAGAAGTAAAGCCGGTTACCTCTGTGAATAATCAAAATACGCCTGAAAATATTAAAGCGCTTAATCTTGAACCCTTAAATATTGCCGTTGCCAGTAATTTTAAAGTAGCCGCGTTAGACATTGCTCGACAGTTCACTAAGCAGTTTGCCATTGAGGTTCATATCTCTAGTGCTTCCACCGCGACACTTTACCAACAAATCTTACGTGGCGCTCCCTTTGACCTGTTTTTATCGGCGGACCAAAAGCATGTGAAATTATTGATTGATGCGAATAAAACGGCACAGCACCTTGGTTTCATCTATGCTCAAGGACGCTTAGTGTTTTGGCAACCAGCACTTAATCATCAACCTACGTTAGATGATTTTATAACTTATCAAGATAGGCTTGCTATTGCTAACCCTAAATTTGCACCCTATGGCATTGCAGCCCAACAAGCATTAACGTTTACTGAAAAATGGCAATCGCAACCCTACGTTATGGGTAATAATATCAATCAAGCTTTCCAGTTTGTGGACTCTAAAAGTGTTGCCGCGGGCTTAGTCTCTTACGCTGCAGTGATTCAAAAACAGCAAGCACATTATGTGTTGATTCCTCTGCAATGGCACCAACCTATTACACAATATGGTGTGATCACAAATGATCAAAAAAACCAGCAAGCTGAATTATTTAAGCAATTTTTACTGTCCTCCACGATACAAAAGCAAATTGCACAGCAAGGTTATAATTAATGCTTAGCCCAGGTGACTATCAAGCAATTTGGCTGACTTTAAAGTTAGCAGGATTAACTACTTTTTTGTTGATGATAATGGCACCGCCTTTAGCTTGGTGGTTAGCGCGCAGTCAAGCTAAATTACGTCCTTTAATTGAGTCGCTGGTGGCATTGCCATTAGTATTGCCGCCAACTGTTCTTGGTTTTTACCTGTTAATCGCCTTTTCACCGGAGCACTTTTTAGGGCAGTGGTGGTTGGGTTTTAGTGAAACCTCATTGGCTTTTTCTTTTACAGGTTTAGTCATTGCTTCAGTGATCTATTCATTACCCTTTGTAGTTCAGCCATTACAGAGTGCTTTTGTCCACCTTGATAAAACATATTTAGAAGTCAGTTCCACCCTTGGTTATGGAAAGTATGAACGGTTATATAAAATAATTTTTCCTATGTTATTGCCTAGTTTTATTATTTCTGGTGCATTGGGATTTGCACATACCATTGGCGAATTTGGCGTGGTTTTGATGATTGGTGGGAACATTCCAGGGGAAACGCAGGTCTTATCTATCTTGTTATTTGACCATGTGGAATCTTTACAATATAGCTCTGCGCATCAACTTTCATTTATTTTATTAGTATTTTCAATGTCACTGCTGGTGGTCATTTATGGTTTCTTGCAAAAGCGTCAGCAACGGGTATTAAATGCTTAAGTTCGATATTCAAAAAAACTTCAAAATTAACAGTACTTCAAATCATAAAACTAGAACGTTGCACTTTAAAGGTGAATTAAACTTATCCGGTGTATGTGCTATTTTTGGTGATTCTGGTGCGGGTAAGACAACCTTATTACGTTGTTTAATTGGTTTAGAAGAATGCACCGGGCAGATCAGTTTTCAACAACAACAGTGGTTGAACCAACCCGAAAGCAATAAGGCGAAATCTAAAAGTACTGTTCATAAACCATTGCGGGTGGCGACAGAGAAAAGAAACATTGGCGTGGTCTTTCAAGAGCCTAGATTATTTCCGCATTTAAACGTGCAACAAAATCTACAACTGGCGGTTAATAAATCTGAAAACAGCGCCTTTACTATTCAAAAACTGGCTCAGAACTTAGGATTTACGGAGTTGTTAAATCACCAAACTACACAACTTTCCGGAGGGCAAAAGCAACGCATCGCTATTGCGCGTGCTTTATTAACGAATCCACAATTGTTAGTGATGGATGAACCTCTTTCGTCATTAGATGCCAGTAGCAAACAGTTGTTATTACCCTTTATTAAACAGATCAGTGAACATATTCCCATTTTGTACATTACTCACTCTGAACATGAACTTTTTTATCTGAGTAAACAAATGATATTGGTTAATAATGGTGAAATAGAAGCAATCGGTGAGCCGCAACAACTGTTTTTAGACAGTGAATTATCATTGATTAAGTTTGCTCAGCAAGGTTTGATTTTAAACGTATTAGTTAAACAATTTGATCCAGTCGAAGGGTTAATAAAAGGCTGCTTAGATGGGCAAACTTTATACATATCAGCAGACCAAGCTCCATTAACAAAGCAAATACAGGTGAAAATTAATAGCCGAGATGTGATCATCGCACTTAAACCGATTGAAGGAAGTTCTTTATTAAATTGTCTCACTGCACAGGTGATTGATTTCTCTCAGGATCAACAAAAAGCAGTGATATTAACATTAAAAATTAACTCACAGTTTATCTATGCTTATATAACCTTACGCTCATTTAACAAGCTTAATCTGGCTATCGGCAGTAACGTTTTTGCGCATGTAAAAACCATGAGTATTATTAATTAGGTACGCCATCATAGAGCCTCCACAGCAATGCGGCGGCTGATATAACGGCTAATATAAGGGCACTGGTTGAATACTTATTGCTGTAAAGAAAGGCCAGCTATTTGATGCCAATATCCATTACATTGTAAGTTATCGTGTTTAATTGTTTGTGAGTCGCCTAGGATCTGCTGCTTAAACTGCTGTAAAGTCGCTAAGCTATCTAACGAGCTTGGACTAACGCGTACAACATCAACCAATCCTCGCATGCTTTCAACATCATTTAACAAGTTATAGCAATAACCTGATTGTGTTTGTATCCCATTTAAAACAAAGACTTGTTGTCCTTCTTGAGTGCTTGTAATACGACCTTGCGGGTATTTAATACAACATAACTCGCAATCATCTTTAGCTTTATTTTCTGAACGAGCGGTAAAACAACGCGCGGAATAAGCGAGTGGTAAATGACCATGGGCAAAGACTTCCACTTCAAAATGTTCGCGGATCCCCATTGCTTGTGCATCAATCAATGCTTTTTGTAACCAATCACGCGAAAGCTCTACTGGCATTACCCAGCGTTGCATTCCTTGGTTAACAAATAATTTAAGCACATGTGCGTTATAACAATTAATCGCTGGGCCACAAACAAAGGGGACTTTCTTTTCAGATAATAATTGAATCGCTCCAATATCGTTTGCTTCAACCGAAAGTTCGCCATTTTCACAAAGTTGCTTTAATACTTTTACTTCAGAAGGTGCCTCTAAAAGCGCCATACTTGATAATACAATTTCTTTACCCTGATTATTTAAGGCTTTAGCTAGGTATATCCAGTCACGTGCTTTTAACTCACGACGTTTACTACACACAGTTTCACCCAAATAAATAATATCAGCATCACTGCTTAGTGCTTGTTGATAAAAGTCTTCAGTGGTTTGTTTTGGCCAGTAATATAATAAAGGCCCTAATGATAATTTCATAAATTTCCCTGTTTTAAACCGTTAGCACACTATTGCCAGTCACGATGGTAGGCACCTAAAGTAGTTTGGCTGCCCTCTGAAACATTCGCTAATACTGCATCCCAATCTTTTTTAACTTGGTATTGTTGCGGAGCTTGTTGATAGCTATCAATTGCGGCTCGCCAAACACGCGTAATTTGTTCAACATAAGCAGGGCTGCGTTGACGGCCTTCAATTTTGACCGAGGTAATAGCGGTTTCCATTAATTCAGGGATCATCGATAAAGTATTAAGACTGGTGGGTTCCTCTAGTGCGTGGTAAAGCTGATCATCTACGGTAAATTTACCTTTACATAAGGTTGGATAACCGGCTTTTTCGTTGCTTTGGTAGCGATCAATCAGAATATTATTTAAACGAGACTCTAATCCATTATCTGTTTCTTGCCAGCGAACATACTTTGCAGGAGAGCATGCGCCCACCGTATTAGGTGATTCACCGGTAAAGTAAGAGGATAAATAGCAACGGCCTTCCGCCATAATGCATAAACTACCAAAGGCAAACACTTCTAAATCAACATCGGTATTACGTGATAACTGTTTTACTTGATGAATAGATAGCACTCTTGGTAGAACAACGCGTTTGATATTAAAGTTTTTTTGATAAAAATCGATGGCAGCGGTATTAGTGGCTGATGCTTGTACCGATAAATGTAACTCTAATTCTGGGTATTTATTAGCGGCATAATCCAAAGTTGCAATATCAGCAATAATTGCGGCATTTGCGCCTAAATCAACACATTTGTCGACGGCATTAAACCATCGTTTTTGTTCACCCGGGTGGGCAAAAGTATTAATAGCAACATGTAAATGTTTGTTATGGTCACGAACATACTGTGCCCCTTTAGCCAACTTTTTGTCGTTAAAATTTAAACCAGCAAAATGACGAGCGTTGGTATCATCTTTTAATCCCACATAGACGGCATCTGCACCACAATCGATAGCGGTTTTTAATGCGGGCAAACTACCTGCTGGACATAAAAGCTCCATGTTATTTCCTTTATGAATTTTCAATGGGCTTATTGTAAAAAAAGTGATGAGAGTTTTATTGATATAGGGCAGGCAAACACGATTCATTTAGTTATCTTGAGTTGTTTTATTCTGTTCTGAGTTAATCACTTACAAATAATCGTCCAATTGATAACTGTTAAATTGATTTAAGCTAAGTAGTTCTTTTAAAGGCGGGTTTATAATCAGCAGAATTTACGGTTGTTTGCCTTTTATCATTTTTTTAGTCTATTTAGATTCCTAGAAAAAGCCTGCATTTAATAAGGAAATCCATGTTCACTCCATTACGCAATAAAATACAGCAACAGTTGGTTGTTAAAACGCCGTCTTTGTTAGCATTACCGAGTCGTTTTTTACCTTTTTCAGTTCAGCAAAAGTGTTTAAGTAGCATTGTTAGTTGTGTGTTTAAAGAAGCTATTGAAGATGGGGACCTTGAATTTTTACAACATAAATGGTTAAAAGTGACCATTAGCGACTTAAATCTGAGTTGGTACTTAAGCTTTGAAAATAACCATATTATTATCAAGCAAAATGCACCACAAACGGATGTCTCTTTTAGCGCAACGGTGAATGACTTAATTTTAGTTGCGGGCCGAAAAGAAGATCCTGATACTTTATTTTTTCAACGCCGTTTAAGCATTGAAGGTGATACCGAGCTGGGCTTAGAAGTTAAAAATTTAATGGATAATATTGAGTTTGAACAGTTACCGTCATTGGCAGAAAAAACCTTAGCGCACTTCTCAAGCTTTGTAAAAACAGGACTAGCCTTGAATACCGAGGACCTTTCAACTAAAAAAGTCGTTGCTTAATATAAAATCAGACTGTTTAAGTTAAAATCAGAGCGCTTAAGGTAAAAAATAAACATCAAACTATCTTTTACGTACAGAGCCCTATAGGCTTAGCGTTTTGATGTTAACTAATTGTGAAAAAATGACTAACCCGATCCCAATAAAAGAAGTAAATAGCCCTGATTTAACCTGCTCTAAATGTAAAGCCGCTTGTTGTCAGCTAGAGGTAATGTTGATTACAGATACGGGTGTACCTGAACGGTTTATTAAGCGCGACCAATGGGGAGGGGAAACCATGAAACGTTTAGAAGACGGTTGGTGTATTTGTGTTGATCGAGAAACAAAGCTGTGTACTATCTATGAAAATAGACCCTGGGTTTGTAGAATTTTTGAAATGGGATCTTATGAATGTAGCATAGAATTCATTGAAGCCTAGTTTATTAAAGAGTAGATTATTGAAGAGCAGTTTATTAAATAAGGGTAAATTGAATAATAGTTAATAAGCTATATTATGTCGAAGATGGTATGCGTATTAAAATGGTTTAGCATCTAAATACGTTTTATGTACCGTGTTCAGATGCTAACTATGACTATTCAGCTAATTTTTTAAAGTGTAGGCAAGTATCCAATAAACGATTTGCAAATCCCCATTCATTATCACACCACACCAATAGTTTAACTAAATGTCCATCACTCACTCTTGTCTGCGTTCCATCAATAATGCAAGAACGAGGATCATGATTAAAATCGACAGACACTAAAGGCGCTTCCGTATAACCTAAAATACCTTTTAATTCTGTTTCTGCTATTTGTTTCAAGCAGGCATTAATGTCCGCAATTGAGACTTTACTATCAACCGTGATACTCAGATCCATTGCGGTGACATTAATGGTTGGAACACGGACAGCAATGGCTTCAAACTTATTGGCAAACTTAGGTAAAATACGTTCAATACCCGCTGCTAATTTGGTATCCACTGGAATAATAGACTGGCTGGCGGCTCGTGTTCTGCGCAAATCATGGTGGTAAGAGTCGATCACTGGTTGGTCGTTCATCGCAGAGTGGATAGTGGTGATGGTGCCACACTTAATCGTAAATGCACTGTCTAAGCTAGCAATGACAGGCACAATACAGTTAGTGGTGCAGGATGCGCCAGATATATACTGCTCATCACCCGTTAATTGTTGGTGGTTAACACCATATACCACAGTGGCATCAACATCTTGGTCGGCAGGATGAGAGAAAATGACCTTTTTTGCGCCTGCTAATATATGTGCATCAGCGTCTGCTTTTGTACCATATAACCCAGTACAATCAATCACAATATCAATATCAAGCGCTTTCCAAGGTAGCTCATTGATCTCTTTAAATGCGAGCAACTGAATAGGGTGGTGTTCAATAATCAGTAAATCATGGCTTTGTGAAACTTCAAAAGGAAAGCGTCCATGGGTTGAGTCATATTGCGTTAAATGACAAATCGCTTCCGGTGTCGCCAACTCATTGATCGCGACAATATCGATTTGTGTTTGATGATTTCCCTCAAATAATGCACGTACAACACTACGTCCAATACGCCCATAACCATTTATTGCAATACGAAGTGACATTGACATTCCATTTGAAAAAAGTAAAAAAATCATTGTAATAAAAAAGCCAATAATTATCTATCAATTACCCATTATTAAGCGTTTCAAATTTCATTTTGAATAAAATTGATTAGATAATTATAACAATAAGTTATGCATTCATTATTTGAATCTAAGTGAGGCTGTAGTGAATCGAAGCTTGGTTGTTTTTATAATGATAATCAAAAATCTAATCAGGGATAACAAAAGAAGGGGGATTGTTAGCAAACTCGCTTTCAATGCAGACCAAGCATAATGATAAGTGTGCAGATTGAACCTAAACATAATTTTCAAACGCACAATAAGGACTATTGCTAAGAGAAATAAAATAAAAAAATAAATATTTGTAAATATTTTTTGGTTTTTAAATTCCTCTAAATAGCGGTATACGGGCAACAGCTTAGTTATTTAGTTCCTGAATAATGGTTGTTTTTAGCTTGATTTTAGATAAATATGATTTAATTGAGGCGGTTCCACTGAAATGTAACATTCATTTTGTTACTATGTTTCGCCGAAACACGTTTGTTATCATTTATTCGGTAATATGGATTAATAATTAAGAGCGGTTTGCTCTAAATGAGGAATAATGAGTTTAAATAAAGATAAATACAGTATCGATAACACCGATTACACTGTAGGTCAGGATAACGTTCAAAAATGGGGATTTGATGTTCATAATCCCGTTTTTGGATTTAGTGCAGGTTTAATCGCCCTGTTTTTAATTGCGATTATGTTAGTTGACCCAGAAGTTTCTAAAGCTGCATTAGATGGAATAAAATGGCAAATTATCGGCGCATTTGATGGCCTATTTATGTGGTCAGCAAATATATTTGTTATTTTCTGTTTGGTTTTAATTGTTTCACCCTACGGTAAAATCCGTCTAGGTGGAGATGATGCTAAAAGTGATTATACAACCATGTCATGGATTTCAATGCTCTTTGCCGCAGGTATGGGTATTGGATTGATGTTCTGGGGCGTTGCGGAACCTGTCGCGTATTTCACTGGTTGGTATGAAACACCATTAAATGTAACACCAAATACACCGGAAGCTGCAAAACTGGCGTTAGGCGCTACCATGTTCCATTGGGGTCTTCACCCATGGGCTATCTATGGTGTGGTTGCATTGTCATTAGCATTTTTTGCTTATAACAAAGGTTTACCACTTTCAATGCGATCTATTTTTTACCCTATCTTAGGTGATCGTACTTGGGGTATTGCTGGTCATATTGTTGATATTTTGGCTGTTATCGCTACCTTATTTGGTCTAGCAACGTCATTAGGTTTAGGTGCACAACAAGCTGCAAGTGGATTCCATCATGTATTTGGTATTGACTCTGGTTTAACCACACAGATTATTATCATTGTAGTGGTGACTCTGTTAGCGGTGGTTTCAGTTGTACGTGGTATCGATGGCGGTGTTAAAGTCATCAGTAATATCAATATGCTATTAGCTATTGTTTTAGTACTGTTTGTCGCGCTAGTGACACTTGCAGTTTCAATGGGGACTATTCCTACTACTGTAATGGGCTACATAGAAAACATTATTCCACTGAGTAATCCTATGGGTCGTGAAGACGAAGCTTGGATGCACGGTTGGACTGTTTTCTATTGGGCATGGTGGATTTCATGGTCACCATTTGTAGGTATGTTTATTGCTCGTATTTCTCGTGGTCGTACTGTCCGTGAGTTCTTAATGGCTGTACTTATCATTCCAACTACTGTGACTATTCTTTGGATGTCAGTATTTGGTGGTGTAGCTATCGATCAAGTGATTAATAATGTTGGTGAACTAGGTACTAACGGTTTAACTGAAGTACCATTAGCGATGTTCCAAATGTTTGACCAATTACCATTTGGTAGCATGCTTTCATTATTGGCTGTTGTGTTAGTGTTGGTATTCTTCATTACCTCTTCAGACTCTGGTTCTTTAGTGATCGATAGTATCACTGCCGGTGGTAAAGTTGATGCACCTGTTCCACAGCGTGTTTTCTGGGCGCTAATTGAAGGTGCGATTGCGGCTGCATTACTCTGGGTTGGTGGTACAGAAGCGATTCAGGCACTACAAGCTGGAGCAATTTCCACCGCATTACCATTCACTATTATTTTGTTAATTATGTGTGTTAGCTTAATAATGGGAATGAGAACGGAACCGCGTAATAAATAATTTATGTGTTAGTTGAAAACGTACTTAGATTAAAATGATAAGTAAGTTTTATAAGGCCGATTAATCGATGATTAATCGGCCTTTTTTGTTTTAAGTTTTGTTTAATGGCTTGATTCATAGCTTTTTACAAAAGCAATTAAACAGCGTTGATCAAATGAAGTGGAGGAGGTTGTATTTCTCTGCATTCAAGATACATCCTCCAGTAGCTAACTCGTTCGTAGTTCAAAGCAAGATATACATGATGGCCTTTGCTACGATTAACTGCGTCAATCCTATTTTTGCAATTGTATAAAGTTGTTTGTCTCACATAACTAGTTTTTAACGGATGTTACAACGCTATTTTACATCGAAAGTAAGAGGTTTGAGTTTCCTTAAATAGGGTAAATCGTGAGGAGAATATCTTCGTATCTTTTTATAAATTGGACATAAAGTCTTGATTGAACCCATTAGCGCCTAGCATTTGTTAACTTTAAGCTTGAAGTAGGCTTTTGGTTGTTAGAGAAAATAGGGAATATTATTTAACATTAATCAGAATAAGGGAATTAATTTAAGATATAAAATTGCATGCAATAGGTTGCAGTCTGTGCAAAATTTCTAATGAATAAATGATCTATTAACCAACAAGAATTATTCTCTACTCTGAGCAGTTATTTTCACTAATAAGATTGGTCAAAAATAGCTAAGGGTTATTTAACAACTAGTACTAGTTGCTAGTTTGTAATGGGTAATGGGAGATATCAAAACAAATGAATAAACAAAAAAATGCCGCTAACTATGTAAGTTAACGGCATTTTAGGTGATGAACCTTTTCCTATCGTCAAAACTATAAGTTAAAACGATAAGTTGA